>CAKZZR010000031.1 GCA_937885475.1 uncultured Treponema sp. | reverse complement strand
ATCAAGCGCAGCCGCGACAACGACTATCATTTTTCGTCAGTGCGTGTCATTCTTGAGGACAGGAACGGCAACGTCTGGCTCGGCTCAAACGATGAGGGCTTGCAAAAAATCTCGCGTGACGGCAACAAATACTACACCACCGAAAACGGTCTCCCGAACAATTCCGTGCGCGCGCTCTGCGAGGACAATCGCGGCAACATCTGGATTGGCACGGCGGCGGGAATCGTCTATCTCACTCCGGCGGGGCACTTAATCACGCCGCAGTTTCAGGCAGGCACGGTCTCAAAGGGAATCATTGCGATTTCGTTTTATTGCGATACGGCGGGGCAGGTCTGGCTCGTCACGGCGAACGAAAAAGGCTTGTTCAGGTTTTCTGACGGGCTTTTCTGCACGCTTCCAGAGCTTGATCAGTTCGGGAGCTATTTCTGCACGTCAATCACGCAGGATTTAAAAGGTAATTTCTGGGTTGGCTTGGGCGACATGGGGCTTGTCCGCATCGTTGACGGCATGGTCAGCAAGATCACGACGGGCACAATCGCCGACAGAAGCCCGGTGTGGGCGCAGTACGTTGCCAACGACGGCACTATCTGGTTTGGCTCAGAAAAAGGCATCGCGGTCTACACGCACGGAGAGTATTTCGACTACAATCTCCGCTCTGATTTGACGCTCGCGAAAATCAACAAAATCATCTGCGACCGCGAAGGCGGCATCTGGTTTGCGACGGATCGAAATGGTATCGGGCGACTGACGCACGGCAAATTCAAGGTCACGAAACTCGGCACATCGGCGAACGCAATCACCGAGGACTTGCACAATCGCTTTTGGATTGGCACGGATAACGGCGTGTATTGTTACGTGGGCGACAAGCAGGTCTCGAACGCGCTCACCGAATTCACAAAAGGACTCCGCATCCGCCACCTTGAAACGGCACTCAACGGCGACATTCTTGTCAGCTGCTACACAAAGCCGTCGCAGGTGCGTTACAGCCCCGGCTCGCAGCGCATTCGCAACTGGACAACCGATGACGGGCTTTCGGGCGACAAAGTGCGCGTCGCGATTGAGACAAGCCCCGACGAATTGTACGTCGGCACAACGACAGGCTTGAGTATTATCCATGCAGACGGCTCAATCCGCTCGCTCAGGCAGCTCGACGGTCTCGAAAACGAATACGTCATGTGCATCTACCGCGATTCGAACAATGTCGTGTGGGTCGGCACGGACGGCGGCGGTGTTTTTGTCCTGAAGAACCGCGAGCTTGTGCAGGAATTTACCACAGAGAACGGTTTGGTCGGAAACGTCATCTTTAAAATCTGCGAATACGACAACCAGATTTGGATTTCCACCGGTTCCGGGCTGAGCGTTTACACGGACGGCGCGTTCACCTCGTTCAATACGGCGAACGGTATGGGAACGGACAGCATTTTTCAGACCATTTATGACGGCTCGGAACGCGTATGGTGTACCAGCAATCTTGGCATTTTCTCCGTAAAAATGGCGGACATTCAGAGCGTCATTGCAAAAAACAGCGCTCGGGTAAGCTCGCGCTTTTACGGCGTGTCTGACGGCATAACGTCAAAGGGCGTAACCTCAACCTCCCGGTCGTTCATCGACAGCAGCAGTAAAATCTGGTTCACGCTTATAGATGGCTGCTGCATATACGATGCGGCAAGCCAGAATACGCGGCTTCCGGCACCGCTTGTTCACGTTGAGGAGATACGGGTTGATTCCGTGCAGGATGCGGTGTATGCAAACAGGGTTGTGATACCCGCTGGCTCAAAACGCGTGCGCATAAATTACACAGGAATAAGTTTTACGGCATCAGACCGTATACAATTTTCGACATTCTTAGAAGGATTCGACAAAGATTTTACCGCATGGACGCTTGATCGTTCCGTTTCGTACACGAACCTTAAGCCGGGAACCTACCGTTTTTCTGTGCGGGCGATGAGCGCTGACGAAGTCATGAGCGAGCCTTCGAAGGTCATAACGATTGTAAAAAAGCCGGAATTCTATCAGACGTTCCTTTTTTGGGCGCTGATTGCCATTGCGCTCGTGCTGATTTCTTATCTGAGCGTGAGGCACCGCATTGAGCGCCTTAAGAATGCACGGCTCCGGCTAGAAAAGCTCGTTCAGGAGCGCACAAAGGAGCTGCGCGAGCTTCAGCAGAATCTTGAGCTTAAGGTTGAGGTAAAGACGGCGGAACTTCGCCACGAGCGCGACCGAGTTCAGCGCCTTTCAATTGAAATTACGCGCGCCCTTGCGGGTACAATCGATGCCAAGGACACGTACACAAAAGGTCATTCCTCGCGTGTTGCCGAATATTCAAAAATGCTGGCGCTCGCCTTGGGCAAGTCAGAAATGTTCGTTGACAACGTGTACTATGCGGCGCTTTTACATGACATTGGCAAAATCGGAATTCCTGATTCAATCATCAATAAGCCCGGCAAGCTTACGCCGGAAGAATACGACATGATAAAGCAGCACCCGGTCATCGGAAGCGACATTCTTAAGTCAATTTCGTCGCTGCCGGACTTCAGCGTGGGCGCGCGCTGGCATCATGAGCGCTACGACGGAACCGGCTACCCAGACAAACTCAAGGGCGAGGACATTCCTGAAATTGCCCGAATCATCTGCGTTGCCGACTCCTATGACGCGATGACCTCAAACCGCAGCTATCGCCGCTATCTTCCGCAGGAAGCCGTGCGAGAGCAGATTGAGACATGCAGCGGAACCCAGTTTGACCCGGTAATCGCAAAAAAAATGCTTGAGTTGATTGATGCCGACAAAGATTATAAAATGCACGAAGCGGACTGAACATGACGATTGACACACAGCAACTGTATTTTATTTTGGAAAACACGCCGGCAGAGCAGAACATTCTGCTTGTCGGAAAACACGGAATAGGAAAATCACGCATTCTTGAGGATTTTTACACAAAAAAGGGCTGCAAGGTCGTCTCTCTGTTTCTTGGGCAGATGAGCGATCCCGGGGATTTGATTGGACTTCCTGAAAAGGACGAGAAGACCGGAAAAACGGAATTCCTTTTGCCGTATTGGTTTCCGACGGACAGAAAGCCTGTGGTGCTTTTTTTGGACGAGCTGAACCGTGCGCGCCCGGAAGTCCTTCAGACGATAATGGATTTAACGCTGAACCGCCGCCTTGCCGGAAAATCCCTTCCGCTCGGAAGCCGTATAATCTCTGCGGTGAACAACGGAAGCGAATACCAGCTTACGGACTTGGATCCCGCACTGATAAGCCGCTTCAATATCTATGAATTTGCGCCGAGCGTTTCCGACTGGCTCTGCTGGGCAGACGGCGCGGGCGGAATAGACAGCCGCATAACCGCTTTTATCCGCGAGAACCCCGAATATCTTGACTCTGACGCGTTTTACGCCGACGCGGATTCCCTTGAGCGTACGCCGGATCGCCGCAGCTGGGAGCGTGCGTCAGACATTCTTAAAAAAATCGATGCCGTCGGCGACGTGCACAAGCCGCTTTTTGCAGGAATCGTCGGAAGCAGGGCGGCAAGCCTTTTGTTCGGCTTTTTGGCGGAACATTCCGCTCCGTCTGCCCGGAAGGTTCTTACCGGCAATTTTGAGGCGCTCAAGCCGGAGATTCGCGCGCTTTCTGTTCCGTCGCTCACCGCGCTTAACAAATCGCTTTTTACGTTCATCGAGCATGGTCTGAACGAAGAAGACGCATTCTCTGATTCAGCGGTACAGGAGTCCGTTAAAAAAAATCTCGTCCTCTATTTTGAATTTCTCAAGTCAGAAGCTTTTAAAGAAGTCTGCGCGCATTTTGTCGATCAATGCTCGGCTTCCTCATTTCCTAAGACGCTGCGCTTTATTGCAAGGCACTGCATGGCGCTTTACAACGCGTTCTCCAGCTTCATTCTTGACTGAGCGGGGATGACATGGCAGACGTTGAGGAACGGCTAAAAAAAATCGCACGGAACTGGTTCTATTCGGAGCCTCTGCTTTTTTCTGCGTGGTGCACGCATTCTCTTTTTAAAAATGACGCACTCAAAATTCCCATGAGAACGGGACATCTTCGCGTTGAATTTTCAGAAAAATTGCTGACTGAGGCGGACGACACTACGCTTGAATCTCTCCTGACGGTGGAAATGTACCGGATTCTTCTGCAGCACCCATATAAGCGCCAGCCGATTAACGCACAGCGGGGCGTGCTTTTGCTTTCGAGCGACGTTACCATTCATCAGCTTTATAAATGCGGAGCGCCGCTTGCGGGCGTGGAATATCTTAAGACTCAGGCGCACCGCTTTAAGACGCTGGACGTTCCTCTTTCTGCGCGGTGGAGCGGCACCGAAGAAGAGCGTTTCTTTTTGCGGAATCTGAACGTCAACCGCGTAACCGGCGACTTGGAGACGATTGACGACCTTTCGTATGAGGAATGGTACCGCAAAATTCTTTTTTTGATAAAGGAAACTTCCGGAGCGGGCGGCGAGTCCGTGGGAAGCGGCACGGAAACAGCGGATAGCCAAAGTGAGGCGGCAGAACTGTGGGAAGAGAATGAGGAAGCGCAGAACCGCATTCAGTCAGAAATAAAAAAAGCCGACCGTGAGCAGGGCTGGGGCAGTACCTCCGGAGCAATGCAGCGCGAGATTCTTGAGGGCGCAGAGCCGGCTATGGATTATCGCCGCATTCTTGCGCAGTTCCGTTCGAGCGCGGTAAGCGCGGAGCGCACGCTGACGCGCATGCGTCCCAGCCGACGTTTTGGCTTTTCACAGATGGGAAGCCGCTATGAGCGCAAGGCGAATATTCTGGTTGCCGTGGACGTGAGCGGCTCCATTTCTGATGACGAGATAACGGCGTTTTTTTCGGTCATAAAGAATTTTTTTGTATACGGAATTGAGCGTCTGGACGTGATTTTTTTTGACACGGCGCTCATCTACAGGGAACCGATTACGCTGCGCAAAAAATTCTCGCTCAGCAAAACTGGCGGGCGCGGGGGAACGGACTTTCAGTGCGCGCTTGATTTTTACGCCGCGCACCCGGAATACAGCGGAATGATTATTTTTACGGACGGCGAGGGCGACGCTCCCGTGATGCATGGAGGTAAAACCAATCTACTTTGGATTTTATCAAGCCGCGCGGACTATGATGCGGCAGTCAGCTGGATTCAGCAGCTTCCAGGAAGCCGCGCCGCATACCTTCCGTTATAGATTTTTCCTTCAGAATGCTGTTAAATAAAGTTATGGAAAAAAGCGGAAACAGTGATTTTTGGCGTGAGAAATTCGCGGCTCTTCAGCAGATGAACATGAAATCAAGCGGGCGTGGCGCTCTTTTGCCGCAGAACGTGCAGGCAGAAGCCGACGCGTTTTCGTTCCGGCACGGCGGAGTGCGTTGCGTGGTTACGCAGAATACATCGTCCGCAGACTGGGAGATTTTGTTTTCCCCGGAGCTTAAAATCCGCCTTTTTGTTCAGAATCAGACGAAGGGTTCCATCCTGCAAAAAAATGGCGCGGGCTTCATAAAGCTTGGAGATGCAAAATTCTTTTCAAATCCGGTGCCAGAGCTGGACTATTTTGCCGAACATTTTGATTCCTTTTGCGTTGAATATGAGGAAGCCGCAGGACTTGCTGCGCGCCTTGAAAAAATGCAGGCGCTCACCGCGGAATTCATAAAGGCGCTGCTTATGAAAAAACTTGACGGTGCAAAAAGCCGGTGGACGCTGCTTCCTTCGGGTGAAAATTTCACGCTCATTACCGAGCTGAACGGCGTTAAAACCGAGCATTTTATTTCAAGCGGCAGCTTTTATGCCGACGTGGAAGCCCTTTGCGTGGAGTAGCATATGAAAAAAACGGAGCTTTCTTCCATCGAATTATTTTTTCGCGACAAGATTACCGACCGTAATGCCGTGTTCGTGTTTCCTACGGACGTTGCGGCGCAATCATGGGCGGAATGGTGCGTAACGAATGGGCATACCGCCGTCCATTCCGTCGCGCAGAACCGCTTTCTTGCTTGGGATCAGTTCAAGGGGAACCTTGTTTCCGCACAAAAGGAGCATTACCGCGCGGTACCATCAATCCTGCGGAACCTGTTTGTGTATGACCTTATCGCACAGAATGCGGCTTCTCCGTTTCTTAAAAAGCTCATCCGACCGGAATTTGCGGGCGGCGCGTATTCGTTTGCGCCGTGGCTTGCAAAAAATCTGCCGTCGCTGCACATGTGGAAGCAGCGCATGGAGCAAAATCGCGCTTCTTATGGCGCGCTTGACGACGAGGACAGGGACTACGATGCTCTGTATGAACGGTACAGCGCATTCCTTGAGAAGAACCAGCTTTTTGAGCCGGCGTGGATTGATTCCATTTCCTTTAAGGATACGGCGCGGGAATTTTACATTCTGTTCCCGGAGCAGTTGGCGGACTTCAGTGATTTTGACCAGATTTTTTCTGGCGTGCAGAATGTGACAGCTCTTGTGCTGCCAAAAGACACGCCTTCTCCGCGGGCATATTTTTACAGCGACGCGCGCCGTGAACTAAGACAGACTATGCTGCGCATGATCTCGCTGGTAAAGCAAAAAAAAGCCGACTGGACGGAAATTGCGCTAAGCGTGCCAGATTTGGACACTTACCGTCCGTACATTCAGCGGGAATTCGGTGTGTACGGCATTCCATACGTGCTGCGTGCTGGCGTGAGCCTTACAAAAAACAATGCCGGGCGCATTTTTCGCGAGATAAACGACTGCCACGCCGAGCATTTTTCGTTCGACACGCTGCGCACTCTGCTCTGCGATGAATGCATTCCGTGGAAAGAGACGATTCTTTTGGATACCGGCTCAAAAGAGCAGGGCGAACGGCTTGAGGCGTTCAATCTGACGGAGCTGCGAGAGGCGCTTATCCGCGAAGGAAGCCGAATGAGGTGCATTACGTCCTATGAGGACGGCAAGACCGGCACGCTCACCGACATCTGGGAATCGGCGCTTGGCGCAACCTACGCAAAGAACAAGAGGCTTCTTAAATTCTACCGCAAGCTCAAGAATGACGTGAACCGCTTTTTTTCTTCAGAAAACAGGACGTTCAAAAGCATTCGGAGCGCGTGGTTTACGTTCAAGGACGATTTTATAAATGATGCGGATTTTTCTTCGGACGCGAACAAGATCCTGGGACGCTGCCTTTCGCATCTTGAGGAAATCATACGTGTTGAAAGCGATTATGCCGCGCTCAACCTGACGATTGATTCGCCGTTTCAGTTCTTTCTTTCCGTGCTGGACTCAAAAATCTACACGCCAAAAACGGATGCGCAGGGCGTTTCTGTTGTGCAATACAAGCTGACTGCCTGCGCGTATTTTAAATATCAGTTCGTCATTGCTGGCTCGCAGAAGGGCTTGGACGTTCCCTACAAGCCTCTCGCGTTCCTAAGTTCGCAAAAGCGGCGCAAACTGAATCTGACGGAGGACGATCGCCTGTACAACGCGACGGAAACGATTGCAAAGCTGTATGCGCGAACTGTTGAGGGTGTTCCGGCGGACTTCGTGCATTTTTCGGCAAGCGAGGCGGCATTTGAAGGTTTTGCCATTCCGCACAGCGTCCTTTCTGTAGAGCAGGTCGCACCGGATTTTGACGATGAGGATTTTATCCGTGCCGAGGAAGCATGGATAAGAGGGGGCGCAGAACAGCCGATTTCGCTTTCTGGAAGGCAGAAAAAAAGCCTTGAGCATTGGGCAAAGGCCTCGTGCATGGAGCCGGGCGAATACCGTGCGGGCGGCCGCATTATGGAAAACATTGCCTACGTTCTGCGGGAAGCAAAGAATAAGGCTCTTTCTGACGCGGGACTTCTGACAGAAGCACTTTTGCCGCTGAATAAAATCTCTGCACGCGGCGAGATGGAAAAATTCTTTCCCTGTCCGCGAAAATGGATTCTTTCGCAGGTGCTTAAGCTGCACGACGACAGCCTTGACACCGACCTGATGAAAATTTATGACATGGGAAACCTGCATCACAAAATTCTTGAAAGCTTTATGGAAAAATACAAGGGTTGTGCGCTTCCATATTGCAAGGACGGACGTTTTTTTGCTTCCGTGCCGCGTGATGAGGGGGCTTCGGGCGGGGATTCCGCGCTTCTGAATGCAGAGACCGATGTAACGGAGCAAATCCGCGCGCTCTTTTATGGCGAGAACGATGGGGAAGCTCACATCGAAAATAATAAAAACCTAACTAGTTTAGTTAAGCAGGCTATTTTGTTCCGTGGTTTTGACTTCTGCGACAGTCCGCTTGTTACCCAGACGCTTTTGAGCCAAAAAACAAAAATCGCGGACACTCTCATTGTATTTTTGGAAAAGCTTCTCGTTCCCTTTGCCACGGCGGATTCCTGCGAGGACGGCGCGCCAAAGAACATCAACGGAATTGGCAACTGCACCGTTCTTTCCGTTGAGGAACCGCATGTTGCCATGCAGGAGGCGGGCTTTGCCTATTATGGAAAGGCGGACTGCGTGGTGCGCACCCCTGACGAAAAGCAGCTGATAATTCTTGACTACAAGAACACCGGGAACGCGATTCCTGCAAAAAAGGAATTCACCGCAGAGCCGGACACCAAACTTCTTGAGGACTTTCAGATGGCGGTGTACTGCCGGCTTTTGAGCAGCACTCCACAGGAAACGCTTGCCGCGGCGTATTTTTATGGCATTACGGACGGCGCGCGCACGCAGGTCTTTGATAAATACGAGCGCAACAAGGAAAAAAGCGACAAAACGCCGGTTCCGCCCAACGATTACGCCGTGTTCAGCAGCACCGTCAGCACATGCGACGAATACGCCGCGCTCATGAACCGCATGGTGCAGGCAGAAAAACCGGATTTTTTGCCGTATGCCAGCCAAAGCAAGACGGAACGGCTTTCCGTAAAAAAATACGAGCATTGCCCGGGCTGCGCGTTCCGCACAATCTGCCGCACGACCTACGAGGTTGCCGGCGTTCAGCCAGCGGAAAAACCTGAGACAAAAGGAGCGAATGCAGAATGAACGACTTTCCATACCTTGACATAATAGAACGCCCGCTTGACAGCGCGCAGCGAACCGTCTGCTTCACTACGGAAAACGCCGTAATTGCCGCCGGTGCCGGCTCTGGAAAAACCCAGGTGCTTGCAACGCGCTTTGCTTGGCTTGTCATCTCAAAGGGAATAAAGGCGAGCGAAATCCTTACGCTCACGTTTACAGACAAGGCTGCAAGCGAAATGTATCAGCGCATTTACGGAACGCTCCGCTATTTTGCCGAATACACCGCCAAGACCGACGCAGAACTGCGGGATTTTTTTATGAACGTGCGAAAGCTCCAGGAGGAACGCATTACGCCGGCTTTGGTGAGCGCCTTTCGGGAGGCGGAAAGGGATTTGACAGAGGACAAAAGGTGGCGCGCACGAGAGGCGCTGCTTGATTTTGCCAACGCCCATATTCAGACGTTGGACTCGTACTGCGGAAGCATCGTGCGCCAATGCGCGAACCGCTACGGCATAAGCCCGGATTTTACCGTGGGAACATCGGACACTCAGCGCGACATAAAAAATCAGGCGTTCAGTTTTGTGCTTTCGCACTGTGAGAATCCAGGAATAGCCGCATTCTGCAAGCCGGGAAACATCCAGAATTTTGCGGAACGCGTTTTTGCCCGCAGCATTCTTGACCATACTTCGGTCGCCACAGAGGACGGCTGGTTTTCTGACCAGTTTGCGCATCAGGCGGCGCTTATCGCCACCGCATGGAACAAATCGCTCTGCACGGCAGAAAGCGGCTCCCTTGTGGAATTCCTTGAGACCTTTAGGAATACGCTTGAGACGCACAAGGACTTTGGCAACAAGAAATATCAGGCGTGGGTTCAGAGCGCCCTGGACTTCATTCAGAATGCGGAGAACGAGATTGGCTCAATTGACGGCATTTCGCCTCAGGATTTTGACGCGCGCTACCAGAGCATTCTTCCGCAGACCGATTCCGTGCTCAGAATCATTGACGGAGCAAAGCAGCTCAGCGCCATGACCGGAAAAATCAGCGCCGTCAACAAGGCTCTGGCACCGCTTACCAAATCAAAGGACGACGATGCCGCGCTCCGTGCGGAGATTCTTTCGCTCATAGCGTTCATACGGACGTACCGCGAGCAGAAGGAATTCATGGCGCTTTTAGACGCGTTCCTGCACCAGGTGAATGAGTCTAAGCGGCAGAGCGGGGCGCTTTCGTTCAACGACGTTACGGAGCTTGCGCTCAAGGTTCTGCTTGAGAACGAGGACGTACGCAACACCGAAAAGCGCGCCTATAAAAAAATCATGATTGACGAGTTCCAGGACAACAACGCAAAAAACCGCGACCTGCTGTACCTGCTTTCGCTTAAGGACGGAGCCTTTGAGTCTGCGGATTCAACCTGTGTCATCACGCCGGACGGAACCGATCCGGAATCGCTTCATGCGCTGCTTACCGGCGAGCGCGACATGGAAAAGCTGTTCTTTGTTGGCGACGAAAAGCAGTCAATTTATAAATTCAGGAATGCGGATGTCTCGGTTTTTAACAAGCTTACGACGGAAAACAAGCTTGTTCCCATGTCGTTCAATTACCGTTCAGAGCCGCCGCTGATTCAGGCGTTCAACATGTTCTTTAAGGACGGAAGCGGAATCTTTCTTACTCCTGAAGGACTTGCGGATTTTGAGGCGCACTACGCGACGGACGCGCATAAAAACGGACTTGAGGAGCTTCCTGCGCTGACGGCGCAAAATGTTCCCGTTCACGTGCGGCTTATAAACGAACGTCTCATGAATGCAAACGAGGATGAGGCTCCGTTCTACATTCCAAAGAACGAGCAGCTTGGCTATTTTATCGCAAAATCGATTTACGAGACCGCTTCGCGCGACTTCAAGGGGCTTCCAAAAAGCAAATGGAAGTGGAATTCCTTTGCCATCCTTGACAAATCCCGCTCGCATCGTAGCGACATAACCAAATACCTTGGACTTTTTAACATTCCGTTTCAGGTTGACCAGTTCAAGAATATTTTTGAGGAAGGCGTAATCAACGACATATACAATTTTTTGCGCCTGTGCGTGTATCCCTCAGACACAAACGCGTTTGCAGCCTATCTTTGCTCGCCATTCTGCGGACTGAGTGAGAACGCGGCGGAAATCGTGCTTTCATTCCTTGTTGACATCCATTTCCACGGTCACGACGAACCGGACTTTGTGTTCAATCCATCTGAGCGCAGTGCCGACAAGCTCATGCAGGACGCGCTCCGCCCAGAGGAATTCCAGCGCTTTTTGAGCGCCCGCGCATTCTATGAAGAAATCAAAAAGCCGGTGCTTCAGAATCCGCTTACAGAAACGCTCACCACGCTGTGGCACGACCGCGGCTACAAATACGAGACGCTGCTTTCTGAGCGGGCGCGGCTTTGTGCGGAGCATTTTGACATGCTGTTTGAGCTTGCCCGAACCTGCGACAGCGAGGGAAAGAGCGTTTCCTGGTTCATTGACGAGCTGGAGCGCCTTAAAAAGTCCATGCGCTCCGATGACAGCGACATTGACGCGGCGAACGTGCGCTATCCGCTGGAGCGGAGTCAGGCGGTTCAGATTATGACAATCCACAAGAGCAAGGGACTTCAGTTTGACCACGTATATGTGCTTGGCTGTACGAATGTGCGCCGCAAGGCAGACGTTGACGCGGTTTTTTACTCTGAGCAAAGCGGGCTGTCGCTCAAACCGACGGACGGAAGCAAGAATTTCTTTGCCCTGCGGCAAAAGACGCTTGAGGACGGCAAGGAGCTTGCGGAATTCCGACGCCTTATCTACGTTGCGCTCACCCGGGCAATAAAGGACGTGTTCATTCTGGGAAGGATCGACGCGCTTGACCTGTCAGAAAAGGGCTTTCGCCTTGTTACGGACATGACCGCCGCCCTGTACCCGGAAAGCACCTCTGAGACGAATACGGACTACGCCCTTGAGAACGCGGAATACGCGCCGGGCGCGCCCTTTGACTACCAGCAGATAGAGCCTGTAACCTATGCGGGAATCGCACGGACGGCGGAACAGCCGTTTGCAGTGCGCGGACGCGTCCTTTCCAACGCGCTTTTGAACGGAACGGAATGCGAGCCGTTTGACGCAGAATGCCACACAATTCCGCGCCTTGCCCCAAGCAAGCTGCGGGAGGAGGCTCAAAACGCGGGTGCAGGTGCTGGTGCGGGAAAGGCCTGTAGCGATGGCAGCACGAATGCCGCCTCCAGCGTTCCGGCAAAGAATTCAAGCCAAAACAGCCAGCTTCTGATGCCGTTTGACGACGCGCAAGTTGACGACTGCCGCGACGAATACGCCGGGCTTTCTGAAATCCTCAGAAAATACGATGCCATGGCGGACGAACGGAGCGGGGAGCCGGATGTGCAGGCTGACGCGAACGCGCTTCCAGGTGTAGCCTTTACGCCTGCGGACTTCGGAACGCTCGTGCATGATTACCTGTGCAAGCAGGCGCTTGGCGTGGATGTTAACGAATATCTTCCTGCGGAGCCGCTTTTTAAGAACCTTTCTGCGGAAGATAAGCAAAAAATTATCTCAATATGTATGAAAATGTGTACAGAATTCCGCAATAACACGCATTTTTCGGCATTCCGTTCCGCGCGCAATGCAGGACGGCTTGCCGAAGCGGAATACGAGTTCACCTTCTTTAACGGCACGGCGCTTCTGCGCGGCTCAATCGACCTTATCTACGAGGCAGAGGACGGCAACTTTGTCATCGTGGACTACAAGACCGACCGCCACATCCGCCCGGAGGAGCATTTTCTTCAGCAGAAGTGCTACCGCGATGCCGCGCGCGACCTTGTTCCGCATGAAGGAGCGTTCCGCTGCTATCTGTACTACCTGCGCTTTGACAAAACGATTGACATCTCCGCTGAATTCTAGTCCCTTTTGCATTAAAAAAAAACTTTGAATTTTTCCTATGTGAGGTATAATTTAAACCGGAAGTTTTAGGGCGGTAATGCTATGCATTTGAATTCGTTTGATTATTATGGATATGACAAGGACACGTACCTTGACTCGCGCGGGATGGTCTCAAAGGCGAACCGAACTCAGATTCTGCTTTTGAACACCTGGTTTGCCATCATGGTTCTGTGCTACATCCTTTTTTCGGGCATGAACCTTTTTGGAGTCACGCAGGAGCGGGTAGGCTTTTATGCAGTCTATTTTGCCATCTCTGTGATTTTTGAGTGCATCCTGATTTTTCTGAAGAAGTTTTCCGCAAAATATGACTTCCTGCTGGTATACACGAGCATAGCAATACTGCTTTCCTACGGAATCCTCGTCTCAAAGGCGCACCCGTACATGCCGGCGGTCATCTACTTGATTCTTATAACGCTCATATCGCTCATGTACATACACACGATGTGGAGGATTACGGCGACGCTCATTGTTGCAAGCGGCATTTTCATCTACTGCTCGTACCGCTACAAAACCTTTTCCATCGCATACAACGACACGTACAATCTTGCTATCGTGCTGACCATTTCGCTGGGGCTGCACTATATGTTCCAGCGGAACCGGCTCTCCCAGTTCATTCTGTACCGCCAGAACCTGCTCATTCAGCGCGAGCTTGAGATAAAAAGCAGTTTTGACGCGCTTTCCGGGCTGTTGAACCGCGGCTATTTCTTTTCTGTCTCAGAAAAAACGCTCAGACGGAACGAGAAGGGCTGCAACGTCCTGTGCCTCATTGATCTGGACGGCTTCAAGCAGATAAACGACACCTTCGGGCATCAGATGGGCGACAAGGCGATTCAGCTTACAGGAAAGACGATGCTCAGTCTGTTTGACCTTGGAAAGGAGAGCGACAAGGACGTTGTCGTTTCCTGCGACTTCAAGTCGATAAAGCCTATCGTGGGGCGGCTTGGTGGCGACGAATTCATCGTCCTGTTCTGTGCGGAAAAAGACCTTGACACCGTAAAAGAAAAGCTCAAATCGCTCCTTACCGCGCTGAACGGCATTTCAGACGGACCTCTGAACGGAATTCACGCATCTCTGGGTGCCACGCTCGTTCAGAATGATGAATATGACATGGACGCCGCCTACAAGCGGGCTGATACGGCGCTCTACAAGTCAAAGCGGACTGGCAAGAACCAGATTCATTTTTACGAGGATGAAGCGCACGAAGCGGAGGCAGAAGCATGATTCACGTATCGCAGTTTCTGATTCTTCTTTCCGTTGTGATAATGATTTTCAATATACTTCAGTATCTTGTGAGCGGAATTTTTCATGCGGATGCGCTTCTTAAGCTTTCTAAAAAACGCGCGTCGCTTTCCATCCTTATTTTTTTAATCATGATTGCAACGACCGCGCTGTTTTTGTACATGTACACGCTCCATTACGTGGATGAAATTGTGGGCATAACGATTTTTCTTTCAACCCTCATGCTCACAGTGTTCAGCGCAGGCACGTTCAGCAGATATAGAATTGTAAAGCTTCGTACTCAGCGGCTCATAAAGGCGCTTATCGGCGTGATAGAGGCGGGCGACGCAAACCTTGACGGGCATTCGCTGTACGTCATGGAGCTTACCATGCTTATATACGGAAACCTTCCGCTCAGGTTGCGCTGCTCGCTTAATCAGGACAGCCTGCAGTACGCCGCACTGCTTTTTGACGTGGGAAAGCTGGGCGTTCCCCGCCACATAATCGACAAAAAAGGCAAGCTTTCTGCTTCTGAGTGGAGCTTCGTGCGCCGGCATCCTGAAATCGGTGCCATGCTTCTGCAGGAGATTCCTTCGTTTGACGAGGTAAGCACGTGGATAAAATATCATCACGAGCGCGTGGACGGAACCGGCTACTACCAGCTCAAGGGTAACCAGATTCCGCTTGCCTCTCGGATTATTGCCGTTGCCGACACGTATTCCGCCCTTACGATGAACCGGAACTACAAGTCGTCTCATTCCTATCAGGAGGCGGTGATGGAGCTTAAGCTTGCGAGCGGAACGCAGCTCGATCCAAAAATCGTGGCGCTGTTCTGCTCCATACCGGAATACAAGGTTGAAGCCTGCCTTGCAGAGGTGCGCCTTACGATGGAACGCTATTCAAAGGAAAATTTCAGATAAAACGATAGAAAAAATAGAAGAGGAGCTTTTATGAAAAAAACTCAGTACCTTGCTGCCCTTGCATTTCTTGCGCTCGGACTTTCGGGCTGCTCAAAATTCTCCGCAAAGAACAATTCAAAGCCGCTTGTCACTATGAACCTTGCGCTCAGAGGCGGAACCTACGCCGACGTGGTAAAGCGTTTTGTGCCGGAATTTGAACGCACGCATAACGTTCACTGCAATATAATTGAATTTTCTGAGGATGACCTTCATACGAAGGTTGCCGAAAATGCCTCTGCGGAGATAGGTGACTATGACTTTTGTATGGTGGACAGCTCATGGAAGGCGGAATACATGGCAAAGGGCGTGCTTGCGAACTTGAAGGACTACGGCTACGACCTTGACGACGACATCATTCCTGCAACAAAGGCGGTCTGCTATTCCGGCGAGGGCTTGTACCTTGCGCCATACTACGGAAACGTAACTGTTCTGCTTTACAGCACGCTGCTTGTAAAGGAGGCTGGCTATACGGCAGAGCAGCTTCAGTCGCTTGAGGACATCCTTGAAATCTGCCGCTTTGCAAAAAAGCGTCATAACTTTGGATTCATGTACCGCGGCGACACAGAAAACAATATTGTGGTCGACTTCCTTCCGATTCTGCTTTCGTGCGGCGGCTGGGTTGTTGACGCAGATAACCGTCCTACGGTAAACACGCCGGAATTCAAAAGGGCGATGGACGTGTATCTTGAACTGATAGAAACCGGTCGCGCCGCAAAAAAGGACGACGTCATTGCCGCCATCGCAAACAAGTCAGGCACTATGTGCGTGGGCTGGCCGGGCTGGTACACGCCGACCCGCAATTCCTCCATGGATTACGTGGCTCTTACCGGAAAATTCGACAAGGACGGCGAGCCGCACAACGCCAATATTTACGGCGTATGGACAATAGGCGTGCCGCAGAACAGTCAGTTCAAGGAATACGGCGCAAAGCTGGTTGAATTCCTTATGGATTCGGAAAATCAGAAAAAATCTATCTCAAAGGGGGGCGTGCCGTGCCGCTATTCAAGCCTTCGCGACGACCCGGAAATCCTTAAGAATTACCCGGAATACAAGGTTGTGTGCAAGGCGCTTGAAAGCGGCGTATACCGCCCGACAATGGTGCGCTGGAACGACTTCTATACGATTCTTGGAAAACGTATGCGCATGATTTTTGACGGCGAGCGTTCCGTTGAAGCGGGGTTGAAGGAGGCGCAGGCAGAGCTTGACGCCGCGTTCGCTGAATGAACGAATCACGCCGCAAGCGGCAAGGGGCATGAATCCTTCCGCATGAATGGAGAAGGCGCGCTCATTTTGTCAGCATGGCAAACGCATTATAATTCCGAACATATAAAGCGAGCGAAAAATTGCACTTTTGTAATTCCGAAATTCTATAATGCGTTTGCCCTGATTTTGTCAGCGCGGCCTGTTGATTCTTTTCGTCATTTTTGTTATAGTAGGCGACACGACGGAATCACCGAAAAAAGGAGGTGAATGAGACAATGGCAACAATCGTAGTTGATGATTCAGAGAACCTTGAGAAAGCCATCAAACGTTTTAAGCGTATGGTTGAAAAGGAAGGCATTATCCGCGAATTCAAAAAGCGTGAGTATTTTGTAAAGCCTTCTGCAACACTTCATCAGAAGAAAACAACCTTGGAGCGCAAACTTTTGAACAAGAAGCGCAAGGCTGAAAAAAAAGAATACTAATTTTTACGTATGTCTTTAAAAGGGCTGTCCATTTGGAACAGCCTTTTTTGTTTGTGCACGCAAAGGAGAGCTATGACCAAGAATCTTACGGAAGGCAAGGTGCTTCCGATTCTCATATCGTATTCGATTCCCTATCTTTTCTCTTGCTTTTTACAGACGTTTTACGGACTTGCCGACCTATTCATAATCGGCGCGTTCAACGGCGCAAACGAAATTTCGGCGGTCTCCATCGGAAGCCAGCTTATGCACATGTTCACGGTCGTGATTGCCGGACTTGCAATGGGAACCACCGTTGGTATAGGCCGCTCGATAGGGGCAGGCGAGCAGCGTTCCGTTTGCAGAATAATTGGAAGCTCAATCACGGTATTTACCGGCTGCTCCATTGTAATCGCCGCGCTCCTTATAGCCTGCCTGCGGGGTATCCTTTTGCTTGTGGCAACCCCGGCGGAAGCCTTTGCAGAAACGTACCGCTATGCGCTCATTTGTTTTGCAGGAATTCCGTTCATAAGCGCATACAACGTGCTGGGAAGCGTTTTTCGCGGCGCGGGAGACACAAAAAGCCCGCTCCTGTTCGTGCTTGCCGCCGGAATTCTTAACATCTTTCTTGACTGGCTTCTGATTGGCGCTCTTGCCTTTGGCGCGTCAGGAGCCGCGCTTGCAACGGTCATCTCGCAGGGAGTAAGCGTGCTTATTGCCGCCGTCGTCCTTAAAAAGGCGGGAACAAGCGGACGCACCGGCTCGGAACGGCTTTTTGCGCGGGATTTTGTGCCACAGCGCCGTACCATAGCGGAAATTCTGAAAGTGGGGCTTCCCATCGCGTCGCAGGACGGACTTATTCAGGTTTCGTTTTTGGTGATTACTGCCATCGCAAATTCTCGCGGCGTTATTGTTGCGGCAAGCGTCGGAATCGTCGAAAAAATAATCTGCTTTCTTTTTCTTGTGCCGTCGGCAATGCTCACGTCCGTTTCGGCAATTGCGGCACAAAATGCCGGAGCCTCAAAGCATGAGCGTGGAACCCAGACGCTCCGTTATGCGCTCCTTATCTGCATTGGTTTTGGCGCGGTCGTCTCCGTACTGTGCAATATTGCCCCGGAGCGGATTATCGCGCTCTTTTCCAGAACGGAGCCAGAAGTTGTGCGGATGGGCGCACAGTATCTTCGCGCGTACGTTACTGACTGCATGCTTGCGGGAATTCACTTTTGCTTCAGCGGGTACTTTTGCGCATACGGAAAGTCGCTGTATTCGTTCCTGCACAACATCATATCAATTGCATTGGTGCGCATTCCCGGCGTGTACCTTGCCTCGCGCCTTTTTCCACAGACACTGCTTCCTATGGGAGCTGCCGCACCGCTTGGCTCGCTGCTTTCTGCCATAATCTGCGCCGTGCTTTATGCTCATCTGGTGCAAAGTCAAAAAAAGGACGGGGCAGTAGCTCAGTAACGCACGCAATGGATTCAAAGATTTGAAGGATGAACTTCGACTGAAAGCTATTTTTTTAATACCTATACATCAAAAATTGATTTCCATGATTTTCGCATTTTTCCTCTATAATAACTGTTTTTTTTATGCTACACTTGTCAGCAGGAAAAAAAAGTCATGACATTCAAGAGAAATTATCAGATAAGCATTCTTGTCATCATATCCATAATCGTAAATTACGCAGGCAGGGCATTCGCAGACCATTTTTCGTTGCCGCTCTGGCTGGACTCAATCGGAACCGTTTTTATGGCGTATGTCGCAGGTCCGGCTTCCGGTGCCATTGTAGGCGTTACGATGAACATTCTGTATTCGTCGGTGAGCGTCCATTCGTGGCTGTACGGGCTTACAAGCATTGCAATCGGCTGTATCGTTGGCTTCTGCGCGCGCCGCCGTATGTTTGAGACGCTTTTTGGAACCATAACTGTAAGCGTGCTTGTAACGCTTGCCGCAATTTTTGTATCGCTGCCAATAAACATTTTCTTCAGCGACGGAATGACCGGCAACGTATGGGGAGACGGAGTAATCGGCTGGCTTCTTGAGCAGTCTGTTCCCGAATTTCTTTGCTCGCTCATCGGGCAATTCTACACGGACTTTTTTGACAAGGTTATAACGCTCGTCGTTCTGTACGCCATGATTCACATATATCGGTTCATAAAAAATCTGAATACGATGAACCTAAGGAAGCGGCTGCTTTTAAAATATCTTGACCTTTTATATAAAATCAAGCACATACGGAACATCTTCTGCATTGCCGCACTGCTTGCGCTTCCGGCGCTTGTTTCCTCAGCGGCAGGAAGGAGCGGGGCGGGCAGCCTGCATGCGTCGCCAAGACTTATGAGCGGAGAGGAGCTTAATTCCTACGTGCAGACCATCTATTCCCGCGACAACGGCTTGCCCTGCGGCGAGGCAAACAGCATCGTTCAGACAAACGACGGAATCCTGTGGATTGGCACCTACGCTGGCTTGTACCGCTACAACGGAAGCGAATTCCAGCTGATGCACCAGTTTGAGTCGGTGCGCAGCGTGAACACCCTGTACGTGGACGAGGAAGGACGCATGTGGATTGGAACGAACGGCAACGGTCTTTCCATTATGATAAACGAAAAAATCTCAAACGTCGTTAGCAGCGCGAACGGTCTTCCGTCCGATTCCGTAAGGAGCATCGTAAAAAGCTCTGACGGCTTATACTACGTGGCAACCTCAAAAGGCGTGCAGGTGCTTTCAATCAATACGGGAATGCGGATACTGAACACCATCGACACCGGATATACAAACTGCATAACCGCAGATAAAAGCGGAAACATCGCCGCGCTCAATTCAAGCGGAACTATTTTTATCATCCGTGACAAAAAGCTCGTCTCCACGCACGAAAAACAAGGCAAGACGACAAAGGACTTCTTCAACACCTGTACCTTTTCTACGGACGGAACGTTGTACTGCGGCACCACAAAGAACAGAATCTGCTCATTCCGCATAAGCGAGGACGGCGAGCTTATTAAAATCAAGGAATCAAATGTTCCCCTTAACTGCGTGAACGGCATTTTTCCAACGGAAGACAAGCTGTTCCTTTGCACGGACACCGGAATAGGCTACATGCAGCGCGACGGTTCGTTCTATACGGTGAACACGCCTGCGTTCAACAATTCCATAGATACAATGACGGCGGACTATCAGGGAAATTTATGGTTCACGTCATCCCGGCAGGGCGTGCTGAAGCTTTCAAATTCGTCCTTCGTAAATCTGTACAATCAGATTGGGCTTTCACAAAAAATGGTTAACAGATTGCACTTTGGAATGGAAGCACGTTCATAGGAACGGACACTGGGCTTGATATAGTGCGCAACGGAAAAAGCGTGCAGAACGAGCTTACCACGCGGTTTTCTGGCATGAGAATCCGCTGCATTTTTGTAGATTCCAAAAATCACGCGTGGATTTGCTCATACGGCAACGGTCTGTTTGAGCTTGCCGACGGTGCAGTGATTGCCACATACGACAGTTCGCGTGGCGGCTGGGGAAACCGTGTGCGCGCCTGCCTTGAGCTTGACGACGGAACGCTTGTTTCCTCTGACGACAAGGGACTTGCATTCACAAAAAACGGAGCGCTGACCCAGCGCCTTGAGATAAAAACACAGCTTCCTGCCGCAATGGTGCTTTCGCTCAGCAAGACGGCGGACGGCACGCTTCTTGCCGGAACCAACGGCGACGGAATCTGCGTAATACGGAACGGAGAAGTGCAGGGGGTTCTTACCAATGGGGACGGCCTTACTTCCGGCGTAATCCTGCGCACCGTAACAAATCCGGAATCTCCACGCGATTCTTTTGTAGTAACAAGTACAGGCCTTTGCTACCTTGAGAGCAGCGAAGCGGAAGGAAACACAGGCTTTTCAGTCCGAGCTCTCTCATCGTTCCCTTATTACAACAATTATGACATTCAGCCCTACAAGGATTCGCTTTTTATAACCGGAAGCGCCGGAATCTACGTCGTAAAGACCCGCTCCCTTACAGCGGATTCTGGCTATCTGCATTACGAGCTTCTTGACGCAAAAAGCGGGCTTACCAGCGCGCTTACCGCAAACGCCTGGAACTGCATTGATGACGAGGCAAATTACTATCTTGCCTGCGGAAACGGCGTTTTTATCGTGAACATGGACAATTACCGCGCGACGAAGCGCTCATTCCGCATGATGCTCAGCTCCGTGCGCGTGGACGGCGAGCTTCATCACGTTGAGCGCGGTGAGCCGTTCGTCTTGAACCGCGACAGCTCGCGCCTTGAGCTGTTCCCGGAGGTCATAAATTACACCGTAGTCGACCCATACGTAAGCTACCGGCTGGAAGGCTTTGATTTCACGGAAACACTCATCCCTCAAAGCGCGCTTTCCAGCGTCGTATACACAAACCTTCCGTCAGGAAACTACACGTTCCATATAGCCGTCCTTGACGGAAATGGCTCCATCCTGGAAAAAAGCCGTTATGAATTCATAAAGGAAAAGGAAATCTACGACAACCGTTGGTTCCGCCTGTACATGATGCTTGTCGCTATGATTGCAATTGCCTGGTTCACCTGGTTCATCGCAAAAACGCAGATTTACCGCGTGCTGGAGCTGCAAAAGCGCGAGCTTGCTTTTGCCCGCGAGCAGGTGCGCATGGGCAATGAAACCATTCTTGCCATCGCAAAGACCGTGGACGCAAAGGACGAGAATACCAGTCAGCATTCCATGCGCGTCTCTGAATATTCGGTGATGATTGCCAAGGAGCTGGGCTTTTCTGCCGAGGAATGCGAGAACCTTCGCAAGGCGGCTCTTCTTCATGACATCGGAAAAATCGGAATTCCTGACCGCATCCTGAACAAGCCGTCGCGTCTTACCGACGAGGAATACGCCGTCATGAAATCGCACGTTACCCGCGGCGCGGAAATCCTGAAGGATTTTACGATGATTGATCACGTAAGCGATGGCGTTCTGTATCATCACGAGCATTACGACGGAAGCGGCTATGCACAGGGCTTAAAAGGGGAGGAGATTCCTATTTATGGCCGCATCATTGGTGCCGCGGACGCATTTGACGCAATGACGGCAAACCGCGTATACCGCAAGCAGCTTGATTTTGATTACGTCGTTTCTGAATTAAAGCGGTGCAGGGGAACCCAGTTTGATCCTCACATCATCGATATCATATATGAGGGAGACGAAATAACGCCGTACACAAACAATTTTATCCGCGCACAGAGAAAGATAGAGGACACCTTCCGGAACAAGGTAGAGACGATAATCAAGAGCAATGTGCCGGTCTCTGCCGCGCCCGACGCGCTTGAGGACTTGGTACAGAGCGGCTGCGGCATTATTTTTGCCAACAGCTATGGCTACTGCAAAATCATGAAGGAATTTGCCGCGCAATATCCAAAAATTCAGTTTTGCAGCGCCACCGGCGACAACGCGAACACGGAGCCGTTCTGCCCAAATTATCATACGTTCATGGGAGAAATCTATCAGGGACGTTACATTTCTGGCGTCGTTGCAGGAATGAAGCTTCAGGAGCTGTTGCAGAACGGAACGATTCTTCCTGAGCAGGCAAAAATCGGCTATGTTGCAGCCTATCCGTTTGCGGAAGTCATTTCTGGGTACACGTCATTCTTGCTGGGCGTCCATTCTATTGTTCCCGGCGTAAAAATGGACGTCATCTACACCAATTCCTGGAATAGCTATTCGCTCGAAAAGGAATATACAAAACGCCTCATCAACGACGGCTGCATAATCATTTCACAGCATTCGGACACCATAGGACCTGCTGTCGCCTGCGAGGAATCCATTGCCACGACAACTGTATTCCACATCGGATACAACCAAAGTATGATAGACATTGCACCAACAACCTCACTCATCAGCTCCCGCATAAACTGGATACCGTACATGACCGGTGCCGTTCAGGCTGTTCTGGAAAATCGCCCGATTGAAAGCCTAGTACATGGACACGTTCATAAGAACGACATAGGAGCAGGCTTTGAACAAGGCTGGGTTCAGATGATGGAATTGAATTCTATTATTGCCGCGCCTGGAACCGCAGAACTCATTCAAGAAATTGAGAAAAATTTCATACAGGGAAAACAAAAGGTATTCTACGGCGAATATGAGGGCGTAAATCCACACAATGCGGACGACGTATACGACCTGCGCACCGAATACAAGGAAAACCAGAAGGCTTCCGCGCCGTCGTTCTGCTATGTACTCAAGGATGTGATTACGATAAAGGAACCATAGGAAAATCACAAAAAAAAACTTACGTAAAAAACCAATACGAAAGAAGAACTTTCATGAATTTTTGGCATTGATTATACTTTCTATAATGCGTATTCTGTCTACCAAATGGCAGAAATGCCGTCTCTTTTCTTAAAATGTATATAATTTTATACATTACAGCTTCATCCGCTACTCTTTTTTTTTCAGAATGACCCCTAATTAGCGCACACATCATTTGCTCGCAGACATTATCTTCAAGTTTAAAACAAAAAACCAGCGGTTTTTAAGATTTTTCTAAAACCTTAAAAAAACGCCGGCTTTTGACTATTTTTATTCCCTAAAAAAATGCTTTCTATTTTTGTTCCGATTAGTATTCCTGTTTCTTTGATGTAACCGCAATGACAACTATTACGATTGCAATCACCGCAACGAGCGCGCATCCCAGCAGAATCAGCGTCGTCGTATCAAACAAAGATTTCTTTTTGCTGACCGCGGCACGGCTATTGTTTCGGTTGTACTGATTCCGTGAGTACTGATTGTCGTAACTGCGGTTGTTATAGGTTTCCTGTACAGGCGCTACATACGGTTCTTCAACGACGGTTTCCTGTGCCGCGGCCTCGGCTTCTTTCTCGGAACTTTCGTCGCCCAGCTCAGCGGAATCAATTTCTGGAGCTTCGGTCTCCGGAGCTTCCGCAACCTCTTCAACAGGCGCACCTGCAAACACATGCGGAATAACCAGGATGCTGCCCTTCCAGTCCTTATATGAGTTTGAAAGTCCCACATGGTCATAGCGTCCGTCAAACACGCTCAGGACCTCGGATTCAAAACCTGAAGCAAAATAATTTGTGTTTCCGTAGTTGTTGGTGTTCCAATAGCAGATGAACTCTGCAAGCCGGATTGCGTCCTCGCGGGAAGTCCCAAACGCCGTCTCAAGATAACCGCGGATAATCATCTTAAGACATTTGATTGTGTCAACGGTTGCCGTGTGTCCGATAAGAATCAAATCGGCGCCGCGGGCATTTTTGCCATAAACGCGGGCTGCGCTGTATTTGTACGCTGGATTTCCTTTATTGTATGGCTGAGGATCATTCTCAACTGATTCCTGATAGCGGATTCCGTTTCCAAGACGGCGGCCAATGTCCATAATCTGCTGCGCTGTATTGATTTCCTCGGGCGCATAACCACCCGTCCATTCCTCATAAGAGGATTTTTCGCTTTCTGTTACAAAATCCGAATCCACAGAAATATCCTGCTGCGCCACAGCAAAAAAACTGAACAAGAATGACAATCCACAAACAAAAATCAATTTTTTCATAATTTTTCCTCGCCTATACGCCCATTTTCGGCGTTTTGAATGCAAGGTTTAGCATTTTTTTTAAAAGCAAATGACAAGAAAATGAGACTATAGAAATTGCATTGTATTATATTTTATACACTATCATATATATTCTAAATAAAGAATTCATCTCGCATAAAAAAAAGACGGCTTCTTTTTTAAGTGAAGCCGTCTTTTTTTAGCAAAATCGCTTGCCTATAATTCTCTAATGCTTTTTCTTGCTGTAGGTTTTTACAACAGAATTATCGGTCGTGGCGTAGGAATTCGGCACATAGCCGTCAGCAGCCCAATCGTTTTCCCATTTAAAACCGTCGTACAAATAGCGGAACTGATACTCCCGGTCGGCATCCATTTTTACCGTGCCAGAAAAGGAGCCATCCGTTGCCTTTTTTAGCATGTCTTTCTGCTCCGCCCAATTGTTGAACTCTCCTGCTACCGCAATGGAACTTACGCCCTGCGCCGCCTCCGGCGAAACATAGAATTCAACGGTACATGTCTTATTATCTTTAGAAAACTTTTTATATAATGCCATTCCCACACCCTTTCAAGTTTAACATTATTCCGCAGGCAGAACGTTCACGACAAGCGTTCCTGTTCCGCCGCCGGAGCCAGAAGCCACGCCCGGCTCTGCGCCAAAACCACCCTGCGGAACCGGAGCGCCGCCGCCCGGCATACGATCCGCCTCGGCAGAAGCCGCAGACATCGTGCTGCCCTGCATTCCGCGCGCACTGGCATACGCATTTGACTGAGAGGACGTCATGCCGCCGTTCGTGTCAAAGCCAGTTTTTTGACCAGCAGCCACATTAACCGCGCCCGCACCAGACTCACCGCTTGAAACGGCATACGGAGTATTTCCTGCTACAGCCGGAGCTTCCGGTGCGGCATCCTCTTCATCTGTAGAAATCACGCTGCCTTGGTTTTCAGTCGGCCATGCAGAAACCAATCCCTCGTCCGTCGTGATATTGGTGGAACGGAACGTATTTTCCATTTCCCATACCGTACCGCGGACAGAAGCGGTTGCAACCGGCGAGCGAACGACAAAGCCAACGCGTCGGTTTTCTGTTTTATTAACCTCAGACTTTACCTTGCCTGTATCCAAATACAAGCGAGTCTCGTCCTTCGTTTCCTTTTCAACAAGCTGCTCAATCGTCATGCGGGTAAGCGCGGCAATCTCAACCTTTGAATCCTTTATTGCAAGTGAAAGGCTGCTCTTAAAACCTGTCTGAATGACATCGCCCTTCTTGAGCGTGTCTCCGGCAGAAAGCGCAACCCATGTGTTGCCGCGCAAAACCTCTGCCTTTCCTACAGCAGAAGTAACGACAGCGTCCATCGCAAAAAGTCCTGCGCAGCCAGAAAGCATAACTCCCGCAAGCAGAACGGAACGGATACTCTTTTTCATACACTACCCCCTTATGTGTTAGAACGAAATGACAGCCTTAATCTGAATTGACGTACGATTTTTGTCGTCATCATTATCTTTGTCAAAATACTGCGTTAAATTTGCACCAAGCATAACGTCGCTCAGCACCTGCCAGTGCGCGCCCACCTGATACTGGAATCCGGTGTATTCAATCTCATCGGAATCATCACCGCTTGCCGCATCAAACACCACGTCGCCGGAAGCAGAAAGAAGCAATGGCTTTATAGGCTTTACAGAAGCATGAAGTCCAGCCTTTATGATTCCGCTGTAAATAGGCTCCTCATAAGAATACGTTGCCGTCGCCTTTGTAAAACCAATGAACGGGGAAAGACCTCCCTGCTCGCCGCTTGCATATACGCCGCTCAGACCAACAGAAGCCGGAATGGAGCCGCTTGTATAATATGTAAGCGATGCATTGGAAAGGTTCGACGTTTTTACAGAGCTTCCGTCATACGAATAGAAGCCGAAGGTCGTTCCCGCATTGTAGTACACGCCCCTTACCACCGGACCGTTGAAAGAAACCGTCGCATACATGCGGTTGAACGGATTGTTTTCAACACGGAACGTGCCAAGGAACTGACCGCTTATGTCATGACCTGCAAGATTTTTAAGACGGAGCGTAAGCGCGCCAACCACATATTTTTCTGCAAGATCATACAGAACGTCGGTATCCTTTTCAAACGCATCTTCATCACCAAAGGCATCAGAGGAAATCATCGATGTTGTGTGTGAATTCAAAAGTCCTGTGTACGCACCAAAGGCAGAAACGCCAAGATGAATGCCTGAATAGTCAAGCAAAAGACCGTCCGCATTCTGACCATACACGTAATTGCTCAAATCAGAATAGAAAAACCGTCCTGCAGAAAGGAAAAAGTTGTTCGTTCCCTGCTTTTTATACAGCACGAGTTTGAACAAGTCGGAATCAAGCGTATGGGTCGTTGTATCCTCGTCAAAGTCCTTTTCAAACTCGTACAGCGCCTCTCCTGCAAAATAACTTTTTCCGTCTGCGCTGATTGGAGCACGAAGCCACAACGAAGCGCGGTTCACTTGATCAAGCTTGAAATCCTGTTCGGAATTCGTCTTGAAGGATGAATTATTCGTGATAAGTCCGCCGGTCTCGATAGCCCATACCGAAGCCGTTCCAGTCAATATAATAGAAAGAAGCGCGTATTTTTTAATCTTTTTCATTACTCTTTCCCTCTCAATTCAATGCAGCCGTTCATAATTGCAATGGCATCGCGACCATTTAACGTCATGGACGGATCAGCCTCCGGCGGAAGAACGCCCTTAGCCTTTAGCTCCTTGAACGCATAGCGGGCATTATGGAACAACGTATAGAACAAGCCGCCCTTGAGGTCTGTTGCCCGCGCACATAAAAACGCCGCGGTTCCTAAGTCCGCAACGTCATCAGCGGCATCGCTGTAAGTAAAAAATCCCTGCTCAACAAGCGCTTCAAATGCTTCTGCCTCAGAAGCGTCGTCAGAAACGCTTTTTTGGTATGTTGCAGAAAGATATGCCACCTGACCCTTCGTTAATTTTTCTGAGGAAATCATCTCGCCCAGCTTTTGTGCGCTCTGCGCATGAACGGAAATTGCCGCAAAAACCAACAAATTGATAAACAGAATTCTCTTTTTCATAGTATATTCCTTACAATTTATTATAATGGGTGTTATACTTTTAGAAAAGACCTTTTTCAAATCTTTCTATATAAATAGCAACAAAATAGGATTTTTTGAAAAACAAATACAAGTTGGTACAAGATGAAAAATGACGAAGAGAATGAAGGAAAAAAACTGTCCAGACGGAGCATTGCGGGACTTTTAGCCGTTGCCGTTCTGATTCTGTTCTGGGGCGTAATGGGAAAATTCGGCTTGCTCAGCAAGTTTGACTTTCGCGTGTATGACATCATGCTCCTTTTGCACAAGGCTCCAAAGGAATGCGACGAAGTCATGCTGGTAGACATTGATGACCTTGCCCTTGAGCACATGGGCGAATGGCCATGGACGCGAGACAAAATTGCGGACAGCCTTATGATGATGCGAGAGCTTGGCGCAAAAACTGCGGTATTCGATATTGAGTATCTTTCGCCCTCGCAAAAATCCGTGAATCAGGACATTCTGAACCAAATACGGCAGTCGCCACAGCAGAACGGCGCTAAAATTGACCAGTTGTTCAAGGACAACGACGCGTATTTTGGAAGCGCCGTCCAGTTTTTTGGCAACACGTGGCTTACTATAAATGCCGGCGACCTGAACATCCGCTATGAGGACGAAGACATAGGCTACGCCGCGAAGCGCTTTTTGTACGATTTTTCTGATGAAAGCGGTTGGTTCGACAAAATTCAGAACCACAAAAGCTACCGGGAATTTTCGCCGGCATTGCAGACGCTTATTACCAGGGCGCGCGGAGCCGGATTTACAAACGTAAAAATAGATGCCGACGGAACGCGACGGCGCATAAAGCCGCTCATTGCCTATGATGACGGTGCGCTTGGGCAGCTTGCGACCGCCCCGCTTCTTAAAATCATTCAGCCTGAAAAAATCGAGCTTAGAAAACGGCTTCTTGTTTTGCATGACTGCACCTTCCCCGGCGAAACCGAAAAGCAGACCGTGCGCATTCCGTTGGACGACGAAGGTTACATGCTCATAAACTGGCTCAAAAAGCCATTCAGCGCAACAAAAACCGTAACGGACGCGGACGGAAACACCTCGGAAGAAATTGACGAGGACCGCACATCGTTCAAGCACTGCTCCGTGTTCTTTCTTTGGAACCTCAGACAGCTTGAGAACGACATAATCGCAGGACTGCGCGCGCTGGATACGCTGGAAGACTTTGACCTTACCGATGAGAGCGGCGCTCCCCTTGCCTACCGTAGCGAATACAAGGAGCTCGTAAGCGACTACAACGAAATTGAGGAATTCCGTACGTACATTCTTGACTGCCTTAAGGGCTATGACGCGGTCGGCAAAGCAATAGAAGGCGGCGTGAGCGACGAGACATACGCGCAGTATTTTGAGCTTCGCCAGCGTTTTTTTGAGAACGCCTATTTCTTTACGGCAGGAGACGCGTTCCAAGAGCTTGCGGAATTTACGGCAGAAAGCGCGGAATTTTCCGCCCTGGTGCAGGAACTTGCGCTTGACGCGGAGGATTTTGCCTACTATTATCAGGAGCTTCAGGAAAAATTCAAGGACAAATTCTGCATTATCGGCAATACCGGAAGCGGTACCACCGATTTGGGCTCAACGCCGTTCCACAACGGCTACCCGAACGTTGGAACGCACGCAAACGTATACAACACGATTATGAACCGCTCCTTCATCACACCGGTCGGCTGGCACTGGGGCTTTATTGCGGCCGCCTTGCTTTCCATAGCCGTGTTCGGCTTTCATTCAAAGCGGAGCGTCCTTTTGCAGAACCTTTTAGGCGGCGGACTTCTGTTCATAGTGCTTGGAGTGCCAGTTTTGCTCATGGCGTGCGCGTCAATCTATATTCCCGTTGTAGCGTCAACCATGCTCGTGCTTTCGTGCTACATAATAATTACGGCAATCCGGTTCCGTTCCAGCGAAAAGGACAAGAAATTCATTCAGGCAACGTTCGGTTCCTATGTTTCTCCGGCATATGTTGACCTTATCGTCAAGAACCCAGAAAAATACGCGGCGCTCGGTGGCGAAAACAAATATCTGACGGCGCTCTTTTCTGACGTAAAGACGTTCAGCGGATTTACGGAGGTCATCAACAACGAAGCCGGCGAGGAACAGGGTGCCGCCCGCCTGGTAGACGTTCTGAACAAGTACCTTGGCGTTCTGAGCGACGCGATTCTTGAGGCACGCGGAACGATTGATAAATACGTTGGAGACGAAATCGTGTCGTTCTTTGGCGCTCCGATTCCGTCAGAAAACAATGCTTTTGACGCCTGCGTTGCCGCAATACGCATGCTTCAGGCAGAAAAGAAATTCAACGAGGAATACAAGGACGAGCTTCCGATAAACCCACGCACCGGAGAACCGTTCTACCTGCATTCCCGAGTAGGTCTTAACACCGGAAAAATGGTAGTTGGCAACATGGGAACGGAAGGCAAGCTGAACTACACCGTCATGGGAAACAACGTGAACCTTGCAAGCCGTCTTGAAGGAACGAACAAGGAATACGGCTCATGGATTATGTGTTCGGAAAGCACCTGGCAGAAGGCAAATTCCGGCGCGAACGAAGGAAAGCTTGTGGCGCGTAAATTTGACTATGTGCGCGTCGTAAACGTGAACCGCCCGGTTGGCATCTACAACATCCTTGGACTTAAGGATGAGCTTCCTGAAAAGCAGATTCAAGCGGCAGACCTGTTCAACAAGGGAATGAAATGGTACCTGCACGGCGCGGACACGCCGAATGCCCCAAAGGACGCCGAGGACTTGAAAAAGGCATATGCATTTTTCAAGCAGGCAGACGAACTGTTCCCGGAGGACGAATCCTCAAAGACCTTCATGAAGCGCTGCTCTGACTTTGTAAAAAACGGCCTTCCCGAAGTATGGGACGGCGTATTCACGATGGCAACAAAATAGTGAATCCTGCAAAAATGGAAAGCTAAAAAAAATACCGCGGAAGCCGTAAAAAGCAGTTTCCGCGGTATTTTTTTTACAGATTTTCTATCATCTTGTATAATAAAGTATACAATTCTTGGGCTTCTTTAGGCTCAATATGAATGCAGGAGCCGATTTTTGCAGGAACTTCGGCGGCCTTTTCCTTAAGCGCCTCGCCTTCCGGCGTAATCGCAAGCTTCACAATCCGCTCATCGCTCGTATCTCTGGTCCGGCGAAGCAGATTCTTTTTTTCCATCGCCTTCAGAAGCGGAGAAAGCGTGCCTGTGTCCAAAAGGAGCCGCTTTCCAAGCTCGCCCACCGTAAGCGTTTTTTCCTCCCACAGAACCATCATCACAATATACTGCGTGTACGTCAAATCCAGTTCAGAAAGAAATGGTGTGTACTTTCGCAGAATCTCGCGGGAAGCCGCATACAGCGGAAAGCACAGCTGGTTCTTCAATTTCAGGCATTCATATTTGTCTTCGTTCATAACCTACCAATCCCATCAGTCGCTTACGTCAGAATCCATCTGAATATTAATCTCGTAGTCAGAAAAGTGTTCCTCAAGCTCGCTTTTAAAATCGTGAAAACAGGTTTTCATGTCGTCAGAATCAAAGGAAACCACAACATCGAGCGATAGCTTCTTATTCTCAACGTCCGCATAGAAGCCGTGAATCTGAAGGATATCGGGATAGGAGCTGCGGAGCGTCTCAATCTCGTCCTTGATGTGTGCTGCAATGGAATTCTTGGAATTAACGGAATAAATTCCCACTGCGCTCAGTATTACGGAATGCTGGTCGTAGACAGCCTTTTGAATTCTGCGCGTTACGTCGTCTATTTTTGACGCAGACCATTCCGCGGGAACTTCAATATGAACGGAACCTAGATAGCGATCCGGTCCGTAGTTGTTGAGCGTCAGGTCGTATGCGCCGGTAATCTCGGGGTCGGCAGAAACGATGGTCGCCTTTAAGTCCTTGGAAAGAGAGGCATCTATGCGGCGGCCGAGAATTTCGCTTACGGTCTCCTGCACAAGTTCTATGCCGCTTTTTATAATCAGAAGCGAGATGACGGCGGCAAGCCATGCCTCAAAGGATTTTCCGGTAAGGATGAATACGACGGCAGTAATTCCGGTGGAAGCAGAGACGATAGAATCCATGAGCGCGTCTTGCCCAGAAGCAACCAAGGACTGCGAATTCACCTTTTTGCCTGCGGATTTTACGAACAAGCCAAGGAAAATCTTTACGATGACTGCCGCAAAAACAAGGATGAGAGAAATTGTCGTGTATTCCGGGGTCTGTGGCTCGCGTATTTTTTTAACCGCCTCAACCAAAGAAGTAACGCCGGCATACAAAATGATTACCGAAATGATAAGCGCCGCAAGATATTCGCTTCGCCCATGCCCAAACGGATGCTCCTTGTCTGCCGGACGGAGCGCGAGCTTTGCACCGACAATGGTTATAATGGAAGAAAGCGCGTCGCTTAGATTGTTCAGCGCGTCAAGCACAATGGCAATTGAGCTTGCGAAAATACCGACGATTGCTTTTCCTGCGGCAAGCAGAATGTTAACGGCAATTCCAATGACGCTTGTTCTGACAATCGTTTTTTCGCGCAAAGACGATTCCATAAAAATCCCCCTTTTTTTAAAAGAAAGCGAATGCCCCCTGCCCGCGCAAGCCGTGGCGGACAAAACGGCATTCGTTTCATAACTAGCGTTTGTTTCTTATTTTAGCGAAGGCTTCGGACGTATTCAACTGCCGAAAGCCCTGCTACACCGCCCTCGTACACAGCCTTGCAGACCTGAAGAAGCCCTCCGTTCACGTTGCCGCAAGCAAAAACGCCACGCGCGTTGGTCGCCATTTTTTCGTCAACGGTGATGCTGTCGCCAGAAAGCGAAAGCCCCAGTTTTTTTGCAAAATCAGCGCCGCCAGCACTTCCCAGCGCCACGAACACGCCGTCGCACGCAAGCGGGGTACCGTCGGCAAAGGCAACGCCGCTCACCTTGTTGCTTCCCTGCACTTCCGTAACCTTGCGCTCGTCAACCGCAATTTTTTGTGCGGCAGGAAAGGCTTTTTTTGCTTCCTCAAGCAATTGCAGGAGCGGCGCAGAAGGCTTTCCGTCGGTAAGAATCGTAACCGCAGATGCCATGTTCGCAAGATGCAGTGCCTCCTCCAACGCGTAGCGCTGATTTCCGATGACGGCAACGGCTTTTTTTCGGTAGAAGAAGCCGTCGCACACGGCGCAGTAGCTTACGCCCTTCCCTTCAAGTTCCGAAAGATTTTTTACACCAAGCGGACGCAGTTTTTTGTTCCCAGTGGCAATGATGAGCGCGGCACATTCATATTCCCCGGATGAGGCAGAAATGAGATAGGATTTTTCCGTCGCAATCTGAATGTTCGTAACCTCCGAGTCAAGAACTTCAACCCCAAGATTTTTTGCCTGCTGGATTCCGTTGTGATACAAGTCCGCGCCTGAAATTCCCTGAGAAAAGCCATAGTAATTGTCTATCTGCACCGCTTTTTCAAGCTGGCTTTCACCGTGATACAGAACGAGCACGTTCAAATTGGCACGCTTTGCATACAGCGCGCTTGAAATTCCGGCAGGACCGGCACCGATTATAATCACATCGTACATGGCATTCCCCCTTTTTGGCACAGACTACAGAAGAGCCGCGATTTTTTCGTCAATTTTAGACGGCTCCACCGTGGATTCAAAGCGGTCGGTTACAGTTCCGTCGCGGTCCACGAGGAATTTTGTGAAATTCCACTTGATGTCGGGATTGTTCTTGTAGTCAGGATCGATTCTTGACA
>CAKZZR010000030.1 GCA_937885475.1 uncultured Treponema sp. | reverse complement strand
CATAAACAAGAAAAAAACGGATGACGGAGTTCCTATGTTGACAAAAAACATAGGAGCTCAACCACCGAGATTCATTCTTTTTAGACAGCCTCTTTATGGCAAAACTGTTTTTGCCTGAATGCAGACATTTTTTTCCCCGGAACCAGCAATTTTTCCTTCAAAAAAAGCATGCACCTCTTGACTAAAAATTATTTACCTAGTAAACCTATAGGTAATTAAAACTCGCGCCGTAAATTCTTTTTCGGCGTGAAAAAAACTTGGAGGCACTTATGAAAAAAATCGTTTCTCTTATTACTGCGGTGCTTGCCGCAGCCGCTCTTAACGCGCAGGTTACGCTCAAGGTGGGCGCTACGCCGGAGCCGCACGCAAACATTCTCAATCTCATCAAGGACGACCTCAAGGCAGAGGGCATCAATCTTGAGGTTATCGAAATGACCGACTATCCCACTCTGAACGAGGTTCTTGAGGCGGGCGACATCGATGCAAACTACGACCAGCACATTCCGTACATGGAATCTTTCAATAAGGAAAAGGGATTTCACCTTGTTAATGCCGGCGGAATCCACGTTGAGCCGTTCGCGCTCTATTCAAACAAGGTAAAAAGCCTTAAGGATTTTAAGAAAAAGGCTGTCATCGCCATTCCAAACGACCCCACGAACGAGGCGCGCGCGCTTCTTTTGCTTGAGGAAGCCGGACTGATTGCGCTCAAGCCGAACGCTGGAATCAACGCCACCCCGATTGACGTGGTTAAGAACCCGCTCAAAATCAAATTCCGCGAGATTGATGCGGCAACACTTCCGCGCACGCTGAACGATGTTGACGGCGCCGTAATCAACGGAAACTACGCGCTTCCTGCCGGACTTTCCGCAAAAAAGGACGGTCTGTTCATCGAAGGCTCTTCGTCGCCGTACGTTAATATCATCGCCGTAAAAGCCGGCAACGAGGAACGCCCGGAGATAAAGGCGCTCGTAAAGGCACTTCAGTCACAGAAGGTAAAGGATTACATTTCAGAAAAATATCCCAACGGTGAGGTTGTAACCGTATTCTAAAAAACAAGAGGAAAATCCATGAGCTATGATTTCAACACGGTGATTGACCGGCACAATTCCAATGCAATAAAGACTGACCTTGCGTTAATCAGAGGAAAGCCTGAGGACGTTGTTTCGCTGTGGGTCGCCGACATGGATTTTCCAACCTGTCCGGAAATTCTTGAGGCGCTTCATGCCAAAGTCGACCACGGAATTTTCGGCTATTCCTGCCTGGACGAGAGTTTTTTTGACGCGCTCAAGGGCTGGATGAAAACCGAGCACGACTTTGACGTGGAGCGCCGCTGGATTGTTACCACGCCGGGCGTTGTGTTCGCAATCGCGTGTGCCATAAAGGCGTTCACCAAAGAAGGCGAGGGGGTCATCATTCAGACTCCGGTTTACTATCCGTTCAAGAACATGGTGCTGGCAAACAACCGCACTTTGGTAACCTCGTCGCTGTATGAAAAGGACGGAAAATGGCTCATCGATTTTGAGGATTTTGAGCGGAAAATCCAGCAGAATGACGTGAAGCTGTTCATTCTGTGCAGCCCGCACAATCCGGTGGGGCGCGTGTGGACGAAGGAAGAGCTTACGCGGCTTTCTGATATCTGCGTGCGCAACAATGTCATCGTCTTTGCCGACGAGATTCACAATGATTTTGTCATTCCGCCCAACAAGCATACTGTTTTTTCGACCATTTCTAAGGAAGCCGCATGGAATTCCGTGGTGTCCGTGTCGGCAAGTAAGACGTTCAATCTTGCGGGGCTTCAGTTTTCGGTGAATTTCATTCAGAATCCCGCGCTCAAAAAGAAATTCCACGATGAGAAGGACAAAACCGGCTACGATGAGCCGAGCATAATGGGGCTTGTTGCCGCGCGTGCCGCATATCAGAGCGGAAAGCCGTGGCTTACTGCCCTTAAGCAGCATCTTGAATCAAATTTGAATTTTACCCGCGATTTTATACGCACTAAGCTTCCCAAGGCGCGGCTTGTGGAACCGGAAGGCACGTTCCTTCTGTGGATAGATTTTTCGGGCTACGGCTACAGCGACGCTGAGCTTGACAACCTGATTGTTCAGAAGGCGAAGGTATGGCTTGACCGCGGAACCATGTTCGGCTCCGAGGGTGAGCAGTTCCAGCGCATAAACATTGCCACGCCGCGCGCCGTTCTTGAGACGGCGCTCACGCGGATTGCCGAAGCCCTTAAGGAAGGTGAATAGATGTTTCGTATTTCAACAAGAGGTCAGTACGCGCTTTTAGTGATGACGGATCTTGCGGAATCCGAGCCGGGAAAATTCGTTCCGCTCAAGCTGCTTTCGCACCGCCGTAACCTTTCCGTAAAATACCTTGAGCAGATTCTGACGCAGCTTAGCAAGAACGGTCTGATAACCGGCTCTCGCGGAAACAACGGCGGCTACAAGCTGAACAAGGACAGCGAGGACTACACCGTGGGTGAAATCCTGCGCGCAATGGAGGGCGACCTTTCTCCCCGGGGAACGTCGGAGGGCAACCACCTGAGCTCCGCAGGAACCGAAGCGTTCTGGAACGACTTTGAGAAGCACGTTAATGACTATGTGGATTCCGTAACCCTTGAGGACATAGCCCAGAAGAACCGCGAGTTCTTTGGCTTTGAGTATTGTATTTAGCCGGGGCTTAAGAGTGGCAGGAAGAGATGCTAACGACTCTCCCTCGATTTTAAGATAAGAAAAATTGCCTGCATGGAGCAAAAACGGATTTTTGCGGGAATGCAGGCAATTTTATAAGCCAAAAATTCCAATTTGTGAAAGCAAATTTTCTGACGTTAGTAAATCATCGTACCAATACCGCGGTCGCTGAACATTTCTATAAGCAGTGAGTGCGGAACGCGACCGTCTATGATGTGGGTGCGTGGAACGCCGCCCTCAAGCGCGGTAAGACAGCAGTCGATTTTTGGAATCATGCCGCCTGCGATTATGCCAGTCGCCTTGAGCGAGCCAAGGGCGGTTTTTTCTATGCGCTTTATGAGCGTGCTTGGGTCGTCAATGTTCCGCAGAACGCCCGGAACGTTCGTGAGCTGCACGAATTTTTCAGCCTTGAGCGCAACCGCGATTTTTGCGGCGGCAGTGTCGGCATTTATGTTGTAGCGCGAGGAATCTCCCTGCTCGCCGAGCGCCACCGTTGAAATGACAGGGATGAAGCCCTTGTCCAAAAGGGATGTAACAATCTCGGGGTTCACGTCCGTAACTTCGCCAACAAAGCCAAGGTCTTTTTCGGTCTTTTTTGCGCGGAGCAAACCGGAGTCCACGCCGCTCAAGCCTACTGCGCGGCCTCCCTTCTGCAAAAGGATTCCTACGATGTCCTTGTTCAGCTTTCCGGTCAGCACCATCTGCACTATTTCCATGGTCTCGGCATCAGTGTAGCGTAAGCCGTCCACGAACTTGCTTTCCTTTCCCACGCGGTCAAGCATGTGGTTTATTTCAGGACCGCCGCCGTGCACCAGAACGACCTTGATTCCTATGGTGCTAAGAAGAACGATGTCTTCCATCACTGCCTGCTTGAGCTCCTCGTTCAGCATTGCGTTTCCGCCGTATTTTACTACGACCACCTTTCCACACCATGCTTTGAAATAAGGGAGTGCCTCAACCAGCACCTTTGACCACTGTTCGGTCGTCAGAGTTTCGTTCTGCGTATTGTTTTCCATAATCATTACATCCTTAAAGAATAGGCGCTAGCGCCACGCATACTAAAATAACGGATTGCACGCGTTTGAGCAATGCGTTTAAGCAGGGCAAACGCATTATAAAATTCTTTAATGTAGTTAAATCTAAGATTTCATAAAAAAATAGCTCCCAGTCGAAGCTTTGTTTTTCAAAATCGCAAGCTAGCTTGCTACACGCATTTTTGCCTTGGAACTTATAAAGT
>CAKZZR010000029.1 GCA_937885475.1 uncultured Treponema sp. | reverse complement strand
TCAGGAAGAAATAAAAAAGCACGGATAACGGCATATTTTTTGAAAAAAGATTGCCGTTTTTGCACTGAAAACAGCGTTAACTCTTATATGAAAGATTTTTATATAAGAACGGGCGCTGTTTTTGTTTTTGCGCTCAGCCTGTGTTTTGGCGCGGCATCCTGTGCCGACGTATTTACGGCAGAAGAGGAATACACGCTTTTTCTTCCGGAATGGAACGATGGCGTCATGCAGCCGTTGGAGCTGTGCGGCTGGAACGTAACGGTGTGCCGTGGAAGTGAGGAAACAGCGTTCTTTGTGCCGCTGGAAGCTCAGTCTTTTTGCGCGGAATATCAGAAGAACGCACCTGTAAGCGTAACAGCCCGCCCGCTGTGCCGTCTGGCGGCAACTTGCACTGACGGCAAAAGCGACTCGCCAGCCTTGGAATTCTTTATGCCGTGCGGCACAATCCTTCCGTTCTGCACAGAGCTTTCATGGCGTAACGGCTTTTCCGCCGAGATTCTTCGCCGCTTCTATCGTTCCGCAGAAATTCTTGGCTTTGACCGCACGGCAACGCTGAACCACGCCCGGCGCTTCAACTGGGAAAAGCTCATGCAGACCTTGTCCCAAAAGGAAGCGGCATCCGCCCAGCCCTACAATCCCTGGCTGCTCGACACCGACGACATTCTGAGCGCGGTATGCGGCGGCACCTTCTCTGCATCCCGCCTTACGCAAAAAAAATGCCTTGAGATAAGCCAAAGGCAAGATGCGCTTTTTATTCCGGCAGATTCCCGCGCGTTCTGCGCATACGTTCCGCAGAATGACGAATCTTATTGCGGCAGCGTGCTTGTCAAGCAGAACAAAACAGAAAAGCTTCTTCGTTTTGACGGAGAGCGGAAGTCGCTTTCGTTCATTTTCGTAAAGGCGGCGGACGAACAAAAAATCTCAGTTACCGCCTGCAAAGTGCCGATACAAGAACTATGAAAGCAATTTTTTTATGCGCCGCCCTTTCTGCGGGAATTTTACTTGCATCGTGCAGCAAAAAACAGGAAATTCCAGAGATGACCTATATCCCGGAAACCAAGGCAAAGCACACGTGGTACTATTTTTCAGATGGCTCCTACCGCACCACAGCAAAACCGCAGTATGCGCCTACGGCAGTTCCCAAGCCGTGGACGGAAGCCGTGCGCATTTCTTCCGCAGTGCTTGAGGATTCCGACGGAACAGGAAGTCCGCGCGGCTTTGCGACCGTAAACAGAAGCGGCATACTGGTATTCAAAGGAAGCGACATCCAGCTGTGCGCAGACACAGAAATATTCACTGGCAGGACGGCAGGAAACCTTGTGTTCGCGCAGGGCGTTCCGTTCTTTTCCGTCTACAAATCGACGTTCTTCAACGAGAGAAGCAACGTTCATCAGATAAAGCATCCGTTTTTGGTTCAATTCAATCCCACTCAGAACGTCATGTATCCAATCATCAATGTTGAGAATTTGGGCTTGAGCGATGAAAGCGAGATAACGGACTTTTTGTTTGACGGACAGTATTGGACGTGCAGCGTAAAAAAATCAGACGCACAGCGGGTCACGTTCTCATACATTACGTTTCAGGCAAAGGAAGACATCTCGCTTATCACGCCATATACCGCACAAAAAATGCTTCACGTCTCGGACGCAGACATGGAATCATTCCGCAACGCAAAAAAGCCGCTCGCCTTCTCCAAAGCACCGGAACGGCTCCGCGAACTGCTCAGGACAATTCCAGAGGACGTACATTTTTCGGTCGACGTGTATACCGCAGGCGGACATTCGCCGCGCACCTATATCCGTGCCAAAAATCAGAATGCCGAAACGGAAGAGCTTACGGCGCGGGCGCTTTTAAGCGACACCTGGCTTTGCTGCCTCTTTAGCGACGGAACGCTGTATTTGAACGGCGCGCTGTATGAGCGCCATATTCTGAACGGCGGAAAAACGCTCGGCATAAAGCTGCCAAAGCTTCCGGCTGATTTTGTGTACGGAGACTTTGTAATTTCCGGCACAATGTTGTATGCTTCTTGGGAAGAAACTTCCTTCTACGAAACAAAGCGGAGCGGCTTTATTTCTGTTGATTTGGACAAAACCTTATATAAATAGCGGGCTGTCATGAAAAAACTCGTTTTTGCCATCGTCATTTTTATTACCCTGAGCGCGGACTTTTTTGCTGAGCGCACCGTGGACTTCTGCCTTTCCTTTGAGCCTACGCTCATCATTAACACCGGAAGCCCCAAGGACAGTGCCGTTTCGCCCATCGTGTATCCGTTTTCCTTTGGCGCGATTTTTTTTAAGGACAAGCTATTGTCGTTCCAACCGCGCCTTTCGTTCTATACAAACTACTATCTGTGGGACGACGATGCCGCATGGCCTGCCGAGGTAGAAAACCGCACGGCAACAGCGTTCAGCTTTTTGATAGACCTTCCCGCAGTGTATAGGCTACCGCTTGCAGAGCATCAGGCGCTGGAACAAGAGTACAGGGTCTATAAAGCCGTGTGCGAAAACAAAAAGGCCGAACATGAGAGCACAAAGGCCGGCCTTGAAGCAGATCAGGCGGAGCTGGAGTATCAGATTGAAGAATCGGAAGCCCTGATTCAGGATTACATGGAAAAAATTGAAAAAGCAGAGGCAGAACAGCGTGCGGCGGAGGCTGCCGAAGCTGCCGCTGCAG
>CAKZZR010000028.1 GCA_937885475.1 uncultured Treponema sp. | reverse complement strand
GCAAAAATGGGTGTTTTTGAAGTCTGCAACTTCTCCTTTGCGCTATTTTTTATGCATCTTCCTATAAAATTGATTTACGTGCAAAGCCTCTGAGGTTCAGGGCATCATTCGTTCTGCGGCGTTTTGTTCAAGCCACATGAACAGCGACTGAAGCTCGAACAGGAACGAAAGCTCGTCCTCCACATGCACGGAATGACTTACGGCATGTTCTGCAATCTGCTGCACCTGCGCCGAATTGAGCGATTCCGTCTTACGCATGGCGTTCTGTATCTGCGTCAAGTTCTGGGTCATCTGTAAAAGAATATGTTCGGTGGAATCAAGGTTTGTACGCGACTGCCTGTTTATTTCAGAAAGCGTCTCGGTTGAGGAATCCGCCATTTTTTGAAGCGAGTCGACAACCTTGTCCTGCGCCTTGCTAAGCTCCACAAAATCACGTACGTTTTTTTCCATTTCGGAGATTTTTTCCACGATGGAATCAGAAAGTGCCGCAGTTTTGCCCGAAAGTGATTTTACCTCGTTGGCTATGATTCTGAAGCCTTTCCCAGCAGTGCCAGCACGTGCCGCCTCTATTGACGCATTGAATGAAAGCAGGTTCGTCTGCGCGGAAACATCCTGTATGTCATGCACGAATGAATTGACTTCCTTGATGTTTTTCATGAGAGAATCAACCTTTGCCTCTGTTTCACCACGCCCCTGATGAATGCGCGAAATAGCGCTTCCCATCTCGCCAAAGCTCGTGCATACGCCCTCAATTTGCCTTGCACTTTCCTGAGAATTGCTTGCAATTGTGTCGCGAACCTTTTCTGTCGACGCAGAAAAACTGCTCATTGCATCCTCCTGACTGCGGTAGATGCCGTCATTTGAGGTAAGATATTCCTTGATGAAGCCCGAAAGGCTGTTGTTCTGCTTGCATATGGCAAGCAGCATCTCCACCAAATCCTTTCCTGCGCGGATAACCTGTGCATTCGTATATGTTTTTTCCATGATTTTAGTCCCCCTATCACCAGCGCAACGAGCGTCTGATTTGAATTCACATGTCCGAACTGCTCTCCGTATGTTGAAAACCCCGAAAAATGCGGAAAATATCTGCTCCAAATTGATGCCACAGCTTCCTTCTGTTTTTTGTCAAAGCCGAGCGTGCGCAGAATGCAATTGAACAAAATGACGCATGACGGGCGGGGAATTTTTTCAAGAATGCTTTTGCAGGTTTCCTCGGTGATGGCAAGCGTGTCCATAGGCTCAAGAATTTCCTGTATTGAATCCTGAATGACGCGGGCATAAGTATTCAGGCTGCCGTCCTGATGAAACTGCACGAGCGAGGCAATGAATACACTGTCGCCAAAGGAACGCCCGAACGGATGGTCAAGAATCGCGTCGTTCACCGCGCTTTCGCTTATACCAAGCACTTCCGCATAACGGTGGCGCGGACTTTGATTGTCAATTCGTTTTATCAAATGCGTTTCGTGCTGCACGTCTGTCAGCCGCACGGTTTTTCCGGATTTTTTAAAGATGTTTTCCTTATAAATTACGAACGGACTCTGCGTCTTTACAAAAAGAATTACCGCCGCGCAGTCGGAGCAGATTCCGTTACAGCTTACGAAGGTCGCCTTGAACGCAAGATCATCGCCCGCCGTGCCACCGCAAACCAAAAAATCCGGGTCGTTGATGAGCGCGTACAAAAGCGAAAGCGTGCCTTCCTCGGCGTTTTTCAGACCGCAGATAAGAGAGATTGCAAACGAATCGCGATGGATTTCGGGTGAAGAAAGCTGGATTCCCACGCTGGAAGCAGCCTGAATAATGTCGTTCCTATGCACGGCAGGAAATTGGTTGGCGTTGTCAATCAGCACGCCCTTGAAGCGCGAGCGACCGTCCGCGTCATACAACGCGTTCAGAATAACAGAATTGCTTGTAAAGCCCTTCTGTGAAATTTCGCCCGAAGTGGTTGCGCCTATTACTTCCGCATTCGGAAAAGCCTTGCGCAACAAACCAGAAAGCTCTGCAAAGTCATATTTTGAGCTTGCAAAAAAGATGACGGCACCGTAGCTCGTTAGCGAACGCGGAAGCTGGGAACAAAGTTCCTGCGCCGCGCTGCTTGCAGACGGTGCGTTTGAGAAAGCGATGTCTTGTTTCATAGCAGTACCTGTATCTCGTTTTTTTCACATCCCATTGCATGGATATGTTATAAACAAAAGTTCCTGCCAGCCATTCGCGGCAAAATGCCGTGATGATAAGCAAGAACCTGTGTCTGAGAAAGAAAGTTGTGTTTTTGAATTGTAACATTAAGAAAGCACAGAACAACCTTCGACCGGTACATCCATAAATTTGAGCAAAATATGCTCCGAAACTCGAAGTTGTTAAAGGGGCGGCGTTGTGCATGTCATGTTGGTATGCAAAAGACGGCGTACATTTTATATGCAGCACCAACCTTCTGCGTCTGTTTCTGCCCTGCATGACTTAAGTATATTATATTCCGCGGAATTTTGCCATCACAATTTTTAGAATTTACATGGAAATCAATTTTTTGTGTATAAGTATTAAAAAAATAGCTTCCAGTCGAACTTCATCCTTCAAAACCGCAAGCTAGCTTGCTACACGCATTTTTGCCTTGGAACTTATAAACTTTGCCGCTTATGCGGCAGCAAAAATGGGTGTTTTTGAATGCTGCAACTTCTCCTTTGCGCTATTTTTTTATACAGCTTCCCATAAAATAGCTTACAGTCGAAGTTCATCCCTTTTAATTGTAAACCAGATATTACAAATCTAGTTGACAATCCATCTGTGCGCCGCTAGTATTTTTTGCATGAACATACACATCCTTGCAGACGAGATAATTTACGGACGGCGGCTTACGCGCCAAGACAGTTTTTTGAGTGAATTTGAGACCTGTGAATTGAGCGAACTGTGCCGGGAGGCGGACAGAATTCAAAAGCACTTTAAAAAGGACAGCATAGAGCTGTGCGCAATAACCAGCGGACGGAACGGAAAATGCGGCGAGAACTGCAAATTCTGCGCGCAAAGCGCCTGGTACGCTACCGGCTGCACCGTGCGCGAGTTTCCGGAACCAGAAAGCGTGGTTGCTGAGGCAAAACGGTGCAAGCAGAACGGAATAAACAGATTTTCCATCGTGAGTTCAGGAAAGGCGCTCCCCGAGTCCGACACGGAAAAAGCCGCCCGCGCGTTCAGATTGGTCAAGGAAGAAACAGGGCTTTCAGTATGCGCGTCGTTCGGCTTTCTTACTGACGCGCAGCTTGACCGCATGAAGGAAGCAGGCGTAACGCGCATTCACTGCAACGTTGAGACGTCAGAACGGTTCTTCCCGGAAATATGCACCACGCACAGTTTTACAATGAAGCTTCAGATGATTCAGCGCGCGCGTGCCAAGGGCTTTTCCATCTGCTCAGGGGGAATCATAGGCATGGGCGAACGCTTTGCCGACCGCATTGACCTTGCGCTTACGCTTGCCGAGCTGGGCGTTGAGTCCGTGCCGCTGAACGTGCTGACCCCAATTCCAGGAACGCCGCTTGAAAACCAAGCCCCGCTCAGCGAGGAAGAAATCCTGCGCACCACGGCAATGTTCCGCTTCATTCACCCTGCTACAGACCTGCGGCTTGCGGGCGGCAGAAAGCTCTACGACAGCAAAAAAGCGCTCGAAAGCGGCGCGAGCGCGTCCATAACCGGCGACTACCTTACCACCTACGGCTACACCGTGCAGAGCGACAAGGAAATGATTCACCGCATGGGCAGAACCATGCGCTAAGACAACAGCAGGCTGAGGATAAAATAATAAATATTCCTAAAAAATTGGCTGTCTTACGCAAAAAGCCGTTTTTGTTCCGCACGCGCAAGCTGTATAGAAATTATTAAACGGTTGCTTCGCAACCTCAGCTTGCAAGTGCTCACAAAAGCCGTTTTTTGCTCCGCCAGCCAATTTTGTCGTTTGGGTATTTATTTTATCCTCAGCCTGTTTTTTGCCTGTCAACCTCCTGTTTTCTGCGCATAAAAATTGAAAAAGTTCACATTAGGGAATAGAATAGTAAGGAAACAAAAACAGAGGTTTGTATGAGCAATAAAATCATTCTAAAAGCAGAGGACTTGGACGGCTATCTTACAAAGCAGGATCAGGACGACCTTGCCCGCCTTGACGAGATGTTCAAGGAAACGATGCAGTATTTTGAGCCCAAGAACGAATCAAAAATCATCGAAGGGTACGACAAAATGGGGCATGAAATGCAGAAAATCTGCAAGAATCACCCGGCTATAAAAGTCTATTCCTTTGAGACGGACGTTCAGGCACAGGCAGAAGCCAGCCGCGTAATCGCAAAACTGCGCGACGAGCGCACCGACCATCAGGAATTCATGTACTACAGCCAGCGGGCATACGAAATGCTGTTCAGAATGGCGTACACAAACCAGGCGACCGACAAAAAAGGTCACATAATCGTAAAGACTCCGGTTACCTTCCCGGTTCAGAACTACGCCGTGCACAAAATTCCGGACATTGACCACAAGATAAACAATTCAGTGATGTGCGTAATGCTCCGCGGCGCGCTTCTTCCAAGCATGATTGTATCAAAAGAAATAGAGGAATTTTCTTCCGACGGCTACATCACGCCGTTCGCACTGTTCAAAATCAGCAGGAATGACACAAAGAACGAAAGCAACATGGAATATATCATGGATTTGGACAAGTCGTTCTTCAATCTTGAAGAGCTGAACGGAAAGGACCTTATTTTTGCAGACCCAATGAACGCAACCGGCGGCTCGCTCGTTACGGTCGTAAAATATCTTCAGGAAAACGGCGTTAAGCCTGCATCCATCGCATTCTTCAACACAATCTCAACGCTCAAAGGCTCAATCCGCGTAACCCGCGCCCTGCCAAACCTTACTTGCTACACGCTCTGGATGGATCCGGTGATGAACGAAAAGGCATACATCATGCCAGGTCTAGGCGATGCCGGCGACCGCCTTAACGGCTGCGACACAAAGGATCACGCGCGCAACATAATCCAGCTCCTCGCAGACTACGGTCACAACATCTCAAGCCTGTACAGAAGTCAGATGTTCGAGATAGAAAGAACTGTATTGGGATAGGAAATAGGACAAAGTTCTGAACGAACTTATCAGGAGGTTAAATAAAAATGAATCTTGTTTACGGAATCAAGGACAGACCACGCCTCATCAAGGTATTTCTGTTCGCAGTCCAGCAGCTGCTTGCCATCATGGCGGCAACAATCGCCGTTCCTGCCATCGTAGGAAACGGGCTCACCGCTTCCGCAGCCCTTTTTGGCGCCGGAATTGGAACAATCATCTACCTGCTTTTCACAAAAAGCTCCAGCCCGGTTTTCCTAGGAAGCTCATTCGCCTTCATAGGCTCAATGTTCAGCGCGTTCGGCGGCGCCGCTTCCCTTGCCATAGGTTACTGGGGACTCATAATCGGTGCCCTCATGGCGGGAATCGTGTACATCATCATTGCAATCGTGGTAAAAGCCTGCGGCGTAAGCTGGATTGACCGCCTCATGCCACCTGTAATCATAGGCCCTACGGTTGCAATCATCGGACTTTCACTTTCCGGCAACGCAATCGGCGACCTCATGAAATCCAGCGTTGAAGGCGGAAGCACATACGTTGCCCTCATATGCGGACTTTCAACCCTTGCAGTCACAATGCTCTGCTCAACCTACGGAAAACGAATCGGGAAGCTCATTCCGTTCATCCAGGGAATTCTTGCAGGCTATATTCTTGCCTCTGTCTTTGCGCTCATCGGGCATGTGACCGGAAATCCGTCGCTCATCGTAATAAACTACTCTGCCCTCACCGAACTTGACTTCTCACATTTCTCAGGCTATTTCTCACTCCCTAAATTCACGTTCCTTCTTGGCGGAACCGAAGGTCTCAAGGGAATAACAGGCTCGTACCTCCTCACCCTTTTTGCGGCATACGTTCCGGTTGCGTTCGTAGTTTTTGCAGAGCACCTTGCCGACCACAAGAATCTTTCCGCAATCGTAGGAACTGACCTTTTAAAAGAGCCGGGTCTTACCCGCACCCTTCTTGGCGACGGCGTGGGAACTATGGTTTCAACCCTGTTCGGCGGCTGCCCGAACACCACATACGGCGAATCAATAGGCTGCGTTGCAATCACGCGCAATGCTTCCACAATCTCAATCTGGGGATGCGCCTTCCTTTGCATAATCGTAAGTTTAATCAGCCCGCTGGTTGCCTTCCTTGAGACGATTCCTGCATGCGTAATGGGCGGCGTGTGCGTCGCATTGTACGGCTTCATCGCAGTCTCTGGCTTCAAGATGTTCCAGCAGGTAGACTTGAACAAGAACAAGAACCTTTTTGTTGCAAGCGTAATCTTCATCACCGGTGTAGGCGGCATGGTGGTAAGCTTCGGCAAGGTTGAAATCCGCACCGTTGCCTGCGCCCTTATCCTTGGAATCCTTACGAACGTAATGCTTTCAAAGGAACCGGAAAACAACTGACATATTTTTGAGGTAAAAATCGGCGTAAGTGAGGAAATAATCAATCACCATACCCCGCCCCAAGGGAAGCCAGTTTGACCCCCACATTGCCGACATCATGCTTACCATGATTGACGACGACAACGCGTACACAATGCATAAATGAACGCGTCCGCAAAATAGTCAAGATATGCTGCACGGTCTAATCGTCAATCTTGATTTTTTTAACGCTCCTGAACGTGTTTGAAAACGTGGTGTCATTCACGAGTGAGCCACACCCTTATACACCCCAAAACTAAGCCCTGCGCTCAAAAGCTTGTCGGCAAAGTTTGTTAGGAAGCCTGAAAAATATGTCGCAAACGTAAGGTTCGGGACGGCAAGGTAGATTGCATGGACGCTGTTGTTTATGTTTTCAACGGTGTTTGAGCCGTAGACAAAATCTGAAATCACGTTGCCCAGGACGGCGTTGCTTACCGCGGTCAAAAGCCCTGCCCAGATGAACGAGTCAATTTCCAGAACTGCGGCGCGTTTTTTTGCCCTGGAAGACACAAGGTGCGCAAGAAAAGCCGTGGTTAAGTGGCACAGCGTAAAGGGAATCATGTTGTGGTCGATTATAAAAAGCGTTCCGTTAGAAAGAACCGCCGTTGCAATTCCGCCCCAAAGACCGCATAGCGAGGTTGCCGCAATCGTAAGCACGGAATCCAGATAAAGCGGAATGTTGAAAACCCGCGCGATTACCGAGCCTAAAAAGTTTGCCGCCACGCAAAGTGCCACCACAAATATTTTGCGCCTCATACTGCCTAAGTCCGTGTGCTTTGTGTCCGTCTGGTTTTCGGCTCCAAGAAAATTCCTCATACAATCACCCCAAGATTTTTGGCGTAGTCAATCAGCTCTATTGAATCGTCAAGGCAAAGCTTTTGGTAAATCATGGTGCGCTGGTTTATGACGGTCTTTTCTTTTTTGCCAAGGATTTTTGCAATCTCGCCTGTCTTTTTCTTCTGCGCAAGAAGGGCAAAAACTTCCTGCTCGCTTTTAGAAAGATCCATGTACCGCCTGTAAAAGTCGCCATCGCTCTTGCTGCCAGTTCTGCCGCTAGCCACACCATCGCCCGAATTGCCGAACAGCTTTTTCTGAATGACAAGACCTGCCGCCATGCTGTAGTACAAGCCGCCGTTTGCCACGATTTTTATTGCGCTTTCAAGCTCGTCCGTGCCGTCGTTTTTTGTGATGTAGCCCTGAACGCCGTACTCCAGTGCCTTTTCTATGCGCCGCTCGTCCGCGTACATTGAATACACGATTATAGGAACGCCGGATTTTTTAGCGCGCAAAATAGGAATTGCAGAAAGTCCGTCCTCGCCGTCAAGGTTCAAATCCAGAACTGCAAGGTCAATTTTTTCTTCCGCTTCCAAAACAGACTTTGCTTCTTCTAGGCTGGATGCGAACAAAAAATCAAATTCACCGTTCCGGCTTTTCAGCAAGAATGCAAGTCCGTCGCGCAGGCTTTTGTGGTCGTCAATGAACAATATTTTCAATGCTGATTGCAATTACGCATCCTCCGTCGTTTATGAACTGAACGGTTCCGCCAAGGGCAGTAATCCGCTCGCGTATGTTTTTTATGCCGTGATGTTTGCGCGTTTCCGTCTTTCCGTTCAAAAAATCCTCGTCAAAACCCTTGCCGTTGTCGCGGATTGTGATTTTAAGGCTGTGCCCCACGTCGGTAATTTTTACACAAGCCTCGCTCGCGCCCGAATGCCGCGCAATGTTGCTTAGTGCTTCCTGCATCACATAAAGAATTTCCAGCTGCACATTCTGCGTGGCTTCTGCAATCAGCCTTGAAGCAACCGTAAGCTCCGCCTTTATTTTGTAGTTCACCTCAAACGAGCGCACCGTTTCGCAAATCAGCTCCGTAATGCTTTTTTCAAGCGGTGCGTCCAGGGAATCAATCATGTAGCGAGTTTCTTTTAACGCCCTGTCCGCAAAAAAGCTTGATTTCTGAATGTCGCCGTTTTCTATGTACACACGCGCCGCCGCCAAATCCTGAGCCACCGTGTCGTGCAGGTTCCTGCTGAACTCGCGCTGCTTTTTGCTCGCCGTCTTAATCCGCTCCAGCTGCAAAGCCTGCACAAAACGTTTGTACAAAATGGCGCACACCGCAAGAAAAATAAGGATTATCGGAAAAAACAAAAGGCTGTCGTACCCGGCCGAAAGCTCCCTCTGCTTTGCGTGAATCATGTTCTGAAAGCCCTGCAGCTGTGAAACCAAAAGAAACGCCTGCTCTGAGTCGAAAGGATTTTTTGCAAATGAATCAAGAAGTGAAGAAATGTGAAGCAGCTTTTTGTCTAAGTCTGATGAAAAATACGTGTAGGGCTTTGTCTTTTCGCGCACGGAATCAAGCAGACTAAAAATCCCCTCTACATCTGTACCCCCCCCACTGTTAAATTTGAGGGAAAAACAGACTGGCACAGAGTTTGAAGCTCTTCGTCCAGAAGAACATACGTTTTTGCCGCCTTAGCCCTGAACACCACCGTAACGCCAAAACACAAAACGGCAAGAAAAAGAAGCGCGTATTCAGCTTTTAAAAGCAGACGGAAGCGTGGCATGGTTACGAATATACCACAGTCCCCACAAAAAATAAAGCGGCGAAAATCCGCTGGCTTCGTGGCCACGGAAATCAAGCTGCCGTAAAAGCCGGGCAAGCCGATGAAAACCCGTTAGTGAAGTACCTCTTCCGCCTTCTCCAAAAATTGCGATACCGCAGAATCAGCGGCTTCCAACGATTCTTTTCGATAATAAATTCCAAAAGGCGCATAGTGAGTTTCTTTGAAGGGATAAAAGACAAGCTCCTTGTCGGGAAGGACAAGATATTCTGGCACGAACGCAAAGCCAAATCCCGCTTTCACGAGGGCGTATACTTCGGGGGCAAACGAGCAGATAATATTGTTCAGTTTATCGTTCACAGGCAAAATATGGCTTCCCTTTGAAAAAACATTCTTCAACAAATACGGTGGAATCTGAACGACCTGCGTGTAATTCCAAAGCACTTCCCGTGAGATTTCCGTAAGTCTTTTTCGTTTTGCCATTTTTATGAGCGGATGATTTTTGGGAAAAACAATTACAAAACCGACAGAACGGAGCTGCTTAAAATCAATCGAATCATCTTTGAATTTC
>CAKZZR010000027.1 GCA_937885475.1 uncultured Treponema sp. | reverse complement strand
TGTGCTTCATAAAACTATACTTTTTCGCATCATTATTTTCATGCTGAAGCCCTGCCGAACATATAAAGCGAGCGAAATATTGCAAAAAATAGCTTCCAGTCGAAGTTCATCCTTCAAAACCTAGGGAACGGCGGCTGAAAGCCGACAAAATGCTCCTGTGGAGCATTTTGAGTGACTCTCCGAGCAGCTATGCTGCGAAGGCGCTAGCTTGCTACACGCATTTTTGCCTTGGAACTTATTACCCTTGCCGCTTACGCGGCAGCAAAAATGGGTGTCTTTAAAGGCTGCAACTTCTCCTTTGCGCTATTTTTTTATCCATCTTTCCATAAAATTGATTTACATGGCACAATCTGCTTTTGTCTTGCCTTTTCTTTGTTTTCACGCTAAAGTAAGAACATATTTGGAAAGATGTCCGAGTGGTTTAAGGTACACCCTTGGAAGGGGTGCGTAGCAGAAATGCTACCGAGAGTTCGAATCTCTCTCTTTCCGCAAAAAAAAATCCCGCTTTTTTACAAAGCGGGATTTTTTTGATAGTGCGCTTTTTTGTTATACGCTCAGGCTTAGATAAATCTGATCCGCAAGCCCAAAGCCTGCATTCTTGGTCATAGCCGTAGCGTATTCGTCGTACAGCATGTCCTCGTACATCTGAGAGGCAAAGCCCTCTCCCCCAAGCGCAGACTTATTCACCGTCTTACGCATCTGAGAAAGCATCTGCTTTACAAAAAAGCTCTCAAGCTCCATTGACTTCTCATACAACTTGCTCGTCTTGTCGATTGTCCTATCCTGCGGGAATGAGCCGCCAAGAGCCGCTCCCTGAGGCTTTGCCGCCTTGTCAACAAGACTGGAAAACGTTCCTTCAAAGCCGCTTCCCACGTCGCCGTTCAGTCTTCCCTCGCGGGCAAGCTGAGCCGGATTAACTGCGGCAGAGGTTCCCAAAGATTTTATCAGCTCAAAGTTCATGCTTCATTCCCCCACGTAAAAGCCTAGCGCTTCAGATTGACAGCTGTATTCAGCATGTTGTCCGACGTCTGAATTGCCTTTGAATTGAACTCGTAGGCGCGCTGCGCCACAATCATCTGCACCATCTCGTTTACAACGGAAACGTTTGACATCTCAAGGAATTTATGGCGTGTGTCGCCAAAACCCTCGTACCCCGGGCGACCGCCAAAAGCCTCGCCCGACGCATTTGTCTGAAGGAACAAGTTATCACCGTCAGCCTGAAGACCAACCGCATTCGGAAAGCGAAACAGCTCAAGCTGACCGACTTCAACAGGCTCGTTTCCGCCGTTCACCTTTACGCTCACGCGTCCGGTCTGCGTTATGTTCATCGTAGACACATCGTAACCTTCTGGAAGTATTATCTCTGGCAGCACGCGCATACCGTTTGACATAACGAGCTGCCCATTGGAATCCACCTTAAAGGAACCGTCTCGCGTATAGGCGTAGCTTCCGTCGTATTTCTGCACGCGGAAAAAGCCCTCGCCAACGATTGCAACGTCGGTGTCAACACCGGTCGCCTGAAGGCTTCCCTGCTTCATGATTCGCTGCGTCGCGGCAAGTTTTACGCCGCTTCCCTGCTGGATTCCAACAGGCGTAACCGTGTCCTCGGTTGCAGGCGTTCCGGCAAGCTTTATGTTCTGATAAATCAAATCCTCAAATTCAACGCGCTGCTGCTTATAGCCTGTCGTGTTCACGTTTGAAAGATTGTTTGAAATTGCATCAATATTTGACTGCTGACCGTTCATGCCGGTAGCCGCCGTCCACAAACTTCGTACCATATTATCTCACTCCTCTCTTATCAGCGTCCGTTGAACACGGCAGTCTTGCTCCACAAGGTTCCCATCATCGTGTCCTCACTGGTTATTGTCTTTTGGTTCGCCTCGTATGCGCGGTTCACCTCTATCATCTGCACCATCTCGTTCACGACGTTAACATTGGAGGTCTCAAGATAGCCCTGAATGAAGCGCGGCCGCTCTGCACCTTCGGCAATGTGAGCGGGACCGGCAATATCGTTTGTCGCGTAAAAATTGGTTCCCATTTTCTTAAGGTAGCGCTCGTTGTCAAAGCGTACCACCTTAAAACGGTCGATAAGCTCATTGTCTTTTTCGGAATAAATCATTCCGTCCTCATTCACCATGAACTTGTCGGTATCAACACGGATATAGCCCTTCTCGCCAAGTACCGGGTAACCGTCCTTAGTGAGAAGCAAGCCTTCTTTTCCTAGGATGAAGTTGCCGTCGCGGGTGTAGCGCTCGCCGGCAGGAGTATCAATTGCAAAAAAACCTTCGCCCCCAAAGGCAAAGTCTGTGTTGGATTCAGTCTGACGGAATGAGCCTTGTGCAAAATCGGTGAAATTCTCGTTGGTCTCAACGCCAAGCCCCAGTTTTCCGATGACAGGAGCGGCATCCGCAGAGCCAAAAGGTGTCTCATACACGCCGTCAAGGTTCATGCGGCGAAGCAGCAGTTCAGGGAACGACTTGCTTACAGCCACGTCTTTTTTGTATCCGGCAGTGTCTACGTTCGCCAGATTGTTGGAAATTGCATCTAGGCGATTCTGCTGTGCGTTCATGCCGCTTGCGCCTGTATACCAACCTCGTATCATGTGTCCTCCAATTTTTTTATGAATAACGACTACATTTATAGTATCGGCGCGCAAAAAATCATGTTTAGGGAATTCTATTATTCAACCTTGAAAAAGCATGGGTACGGGCTTATAATTATAGCATGAGCATAAAAGAGAGAGCCAAGCCCCGGGTTGTCTGTCTTATCCTGGGCGGCGGAAAAGGAACACGACTATATCCTCTGACAAAGGAGCGGGCAAAGCCTGCCGTTTCGTTCGGCGGAAAATACCGCCTCGTTGACATTCCGCTTTCAAACTGCATAAACTCCAATTTCCGAAAGATTTACCTTCTGACGCAGTTCAATTCAACGTCCCTGCACATGCACATCACCAATTCCTACAATTTTGACCGCTTTTCCGGCGGATTTGTAGAAATTCTTGCCGCAGAACAGACGCTTGAGAACGACCGCTTTTATGAGGGAACCGCCGATTCCGTACGCAAGAGCTTCCAGCACTTCAAGTCGCAGAACCCAACGCACTACATCATCCTGTCCGGCGACCAGCTGTACCGCATGGACCTGCGCTCCTTTATGGAAAGCCATCTGCAATCCGGCGCAGGAATTTCCATTGCAACCACGGTGGTGAACCGACAGGCGGCAAGCCGCTACGGCATCATGAAAATTGACGACACAAACCGCATCATAGAATTCCGGGAAAAACCCTCGCCTGACACGGATCTTTCCGCGTGGAAGATTCCACAGGAGGTAAAGGCAAGCCTGCCGTCGTCCGACAAGGAATACCTTGCCTCCATGGGAATCTATATTTTTAACGCACCGGTACTGGAAGCCCTGCTCTACAACACGGATGCAAAGGACTTTGGAAAGGAAGTCATTCCGAATGCCATCGGAAGCCACATCATGAACGCATTCATTTTTGACGGCTACTGGGAAGACATCGGAACAATCCGCTCGTTCTACGACGCAAGCATTCAGCTTACCGACATTGACCCGGCGTTCAACTTTTACGACGAGGACGAGCCGATTTATACCCACATGCGAAACCTTCCGCCGTCAAAAATAAACCGCGCGTCAATCTACGCCACGCTCACCAGCGAGGGCTGCGTCATCACTGACTGCATGCTGAACCGCTCAATAATCGGCGTACGCTCATTCATCGAAAACAACAGCGTGCTGGAGGGCGTCATCATGATGGGGGCTGACTACTACGAGAACAAGATTGAAAAAGAACGGAACAACGAGCTGGGCATTCCTCACCTTGGAATCGGACGGAATTGCAGCATCGCCCGCACCATAATCGACAAGAACGCCAGAATCGGAAACAACGTGCGCATAAACGTAAACGGTAACCGCTATGAGAACGGCGACCACGGCACTTTCTACAGCGCGGACGGCATCATCGTCATCAGAAAGGGTGCCATCATTCCCGACGGAACGGTAATCTAGCGATGGGCGTATACGACCGTCTGGGCGATTTTTTAAGCCAAGCGCTGGATGACGAGGATTTTTTTAAAGCGAAACGAAAGCAAAAAAAAGCAGAAAATATAGAAGAACGCAAAGAAAAAAACGGAATCGAAGAGTCCACCTCTCTTTTAGAAGCGGACTTTCCGGAGCAGTTTGCAACCCTAGAACTAAAAGAAAGCGCCACGAAGGATGAGATAAAAAGCGCATATCACAGGTTGCTCAAAAAATATCACCCAGACAACATCCCCAGCTACGAGGCAATGCAGCGGACTGCACGCGAAAAAACGCGCAAAACCGTGGAAGCTGCCCGCCATCTACTCGCCCAATTTTCGTGAAAGCGTCTTCCGCTCAATTCCCAGAATTTCCGCAGTGCGGGACTTGTTTCCCTTGTTTGCGGCAAGGTTTCCTTCGATAATAATGCGCTCCGCCTCGTCAAGCGTAATGCCAATCGGAACGGAAATCGTCTCCTCGCCGGCACTCTGCCCTATGTCCGCGCCTAAGTCCTCAAGCCGAATCTCGTTGTCCGAGCACATGACGGACGCGCCCTCAATGCAGTGGCGAAGCTGGCGGATATTTCCCGGCCAGTCGTATTTAAAGAGCGCGCTCTTTGCCTTTGCGTCAATCTTTATGTCGCGTCCGTTTTCTGCAGAAAATTCCTTAAGGAATGCGTCTATCAAAAGCGGAATGTCATCCTTGCGCTCACGCAATGCAGGAACCTCAAGATGCACGACGTTCAGGCGATAATACAAATCCTCGCGGAATCGCCCCGCCTTGACCTCTTCCTCCAGATTGCGGTTTGTGGCGGCAACCACACGCACGTCAACCTCAAGCGTTTCCTGTCCGCCCACGCGCTCAAATTTCTTTTCCTGAAGCACACGGAGCAGTTTTACCTGCGTGGCGGCGTTAATTTCGCCAATCTCGTCAAGAAAGATTGTGCTGCCATGCGCAAGCTCAAAACGGCCTTTTTTAAGGTAGTCCGCACCAGTGAACGCGCCCTTCTCGTGTCCGAACAGCTCGCTTTCCAAAAGGCTTTCGCTCAGCGCGGAGCAGTTCACGATTATCATCTCCTTGTCTTTGCGCGGGCTGAGCTTATGAATGGATTTTGCCACAAGCTCCTTGCCAACGCCGGTCTCGCCGGTGATAAGCACGCTCGCCTTAGAGGGAGCAACCTTCTTGATAAGCTCGTACAGGCGCTGCATCTTGGCGCTTTTACCAATCATCTCGCTCTGCGCGTGCGCGTCCTCAAGTTCTTTCTGCAGAATGGTGTGCTTCAGGCTCAGCTCGCGGCTTTCAAGGGCGCGGCGCACAATCATGTTCAATTGGTCAAGGTTCAGCGGCTTGGTTAAAAAATCATAGGCACCGTCGCGCATGGCGTTTACCGCCGCATCAATGCTGCCATGCCCTGTAAGCACTATAACAGGAATGCCAGGATGCTCCACGGCAACGCGGCGAACGACCTCCTCGCCGGAAATGCCGTCCATGCGCAGGTCGGTTATCACAAGGTCAATGTCGCCCTTTTCGATGAACGCAAGACCTTCCTTTCCGCTGGCGGCGGTACGCACATTGTAATCCTCAAGCTCAAAGTTCGTTGCAAGTCCGTTCCGTATATTCTCTTCGTCGTCAATGATAAGAATGGTGAATTTCATGCTCAGCCTTCCTTTGTCTCGCTCGTAAGCAGTTTTTTGTCCGTCTGAGGAATCGGAAGCGAAATCGTGAACTGAGTTCCCTCGCCAAGCGAGCTTTTTACCTGAATCTCGCCACCGAATTCCTTTATGATTTTATACGCCATCGTCATTCCAAGCCCGGTTCCGTTTGCCTTGGTAGTAAAATACGGCTCAAAAATACGGTTCACGGTGGCTTCGTCCATGCCACAGCCGTTGTCGCCTACCGTTACCAAAAAGCGGTCGCCCTTAATGGCAGAGCCGAACTCCAGACTTCCTGGAAAAA
>CAKZZR010000026.1 GCA_937885475.1 uncultured Treponema sp. | reverse complement strand
TTGCCGCTTACGCGGCAGCAAAAATGAGTGTTTTTGAAGGCTGCAACTTCTCCTTTGCAGTATTTTTTAATGCATCGTCTTATAATGAGAAGGTTCTGATAAACTTTGTTTTGACATATTGACTAAAAGTGTCAGAATAATTAGTCTTTAAAATACGTGCATGTTGATTTATAATGGAAAGACATTGAGGTTTGAATGGCACAAAGACGAGTTGTAATTACGGGTCTGGGCGCGGTTAGCCCTGTGGGTAACAACGTAAAGGATTCTTGGGAAAATATAAAGGCTGGGAATAGCGGCGTTGACAAAATCACACTGTTTGATGCTTCTGACTATCCTGTTCAGATTGCGGCGGAAGTGAAGGGTTTTAATCTTGAAAGCTATGGCGTTGACCGCAAGATGATGCGCAAGATGAACCGGCAGACGAAATTCCTGCTTGGAGCAAGCATTGAGGCAGTGACCGATGCCGGATACACAAAGGAAACTATTGGAAAAGAGCATATTGGTATTTTTGACGGCGTGGGAATTGGTTTGAACGAAGCCGTTGAGGCGGGCTACAAGAAATACGACGACCCGCAGGCTGGCGTGAACAGGCTTCCGCCGCTTACGGCTCCTTTGGCACTTAACAACGAGGCGGCGGCAAACGTGAGCATGTATTTTGGAATCATGGGGCCAAGTTGGACGCTTTCTACAGCCTGCTCAAGCGGAACTGATGCGCTTGGTCTTGCCTTGGATATGATTCGGGCAGGCAGAGTTGACATGGCTCTTGCAGGCGGAAGCGATGCGAACATCACTGGCTTTAACGTGGGTTGCTATCAGGTTCTGCAGGCTCTTACGCAGAGCTTTAATGACAACCCAAAATGTGCGAGCCGCCCTTTTGACAAGAACAGGAGCGGCTTTGTGATGGGAGAGGGTGCTGCGGTTCTTGTGCTTGAGGAGCTGAATCACGCAAAGGCGCGCGGGGCTAAGATTTATGCGGAGCTTGCGGGCTTTGGCGCAACAAGCGATGCCTACCACGTTACCGCGCCGCGCGAGGACGGTTCCGGGGGAGCCGAGGCAATGCGGCTTGCCTTTGAGGATGCGGGCTTGAATCCGAGCGAGATTCAGTATTACAACGCGCATGGAACCAGCACGAGCGCAAACGATGCCGCCGAGACGAAGATGCTTAAGGCTGTTTTTGGCGACTATGCCTATAAATTGCACGTTTCTTCCACAAAGAGCGAGACAGGCCACATGATTGGGGCTGCTGGTGCGATGGAAGCGATTGTGTGCATAAAGGCGATTGAGGACGGCTTTGTTCCGCCTACGGCGAACCTGGAGTTCCCGGATTTGGAGCACGGTTGCGACCTTGACTACACTCCAAGAAAAGGCGTGAAGGCCAGCATTACCGCCGCCGCAAGCTGTTCGCTGGGATTCGGCGGGCACAATGGTTGTGTTGTAATAAAAAAATATGAGGAGAATTAGTGGAAGCGGCAAATTGCAGTTGCATCTGAAGGTTGCCCGCCTTCGGGCGTTCAAGCACAGCATGAACGAGCCGATTTATCGATGAACCTAAAACAATCCTTTCGGCTTGTTTTTTAACGGTTCGTCGATAGTAGGCAGGGCACAACGGTTGCGTGGTAATTAAGAAATACGAGGAGAACTAGACTCGGTGATTTCGACTGGCTCAATCACCGAAGATTTGTTAAAAAAAAGTATTTTGTTTGAAAAATTTCTATAATCTATAAATAGAACAGGAGCAAAAAATGGCAGTTATTAAACCTATGGTAAGAAGCAGTATGTGCATCAATTCGCATCCGGTTGGTTGTGCAAAGGACACGGAGCGGCAGATTGCATACGTTAAGGCGCAGAAGGCTAAGCGCGGAATCAAGACCTTGAAAGAGGGCGGAAAAGGACCGGACTTGGTTCTGGTTCTTGGTTGCTCTACAGGTTACGGACTTGCAAGCCGAATCAGCGCGGCATTTGAATATGGAGCAGACACCATCGGCGTTTCTTTTGAGAAGGCCGCTACAGAAACAAAGGGCGGAACTCCTGGCTGGTACAACAACGCGGCTTTTGACAGGGCAGCTGCAAAGGACGGTCTTTTTGCAAAGACGTTCAGTGCGGACGCTTACTCAAACGAGACCCGCGCAATGATTATCGACGAGATTAAGAAGACCGGAAAGAAGGTTGACCTGGTGGTTTACTCTTTGGCAAGCCCGGTACGTTCTGACCCTGTTAAGGTTGACCCTGCAAGCCCGGACGGAGCGCATATCCTTTACAAATCGGTAATCAAGCCGATTGGAAAAACTTATTCAGGTCAGGCGATTGACATAATGACAAAGACCCTCAAGGAGTCCAGCGCAGAGCCTGCTAATGACGAGGAAATCGCAAACACTGTTAAGGTAATGGGCGGCGAGGACTGGCAGCTTTGGATGGATGCCCTGAGTACAGCCGGCGTACTGAACACAGGGTGCCGCACGGTGGCTTATTCATACATCGGACCAAAATTGAGCCACGCAATCTACCGCGACGGAACTATAGGACAGGCAAAGAAGGACTTGGAGGCAACCGCCCAGAGGCTTAACAAGCAGCTTAAGGACAGCGTAGGCGGCGCCGCATACGTGAGCGTGAACAAGGGTCTTGTAACCCGCTCAAGCGCGGTTATCCCTATCATCTCGCTTTACCTTTCCGTTCTGTTCAAGGTAATGAAGGCTAAGGGAACTCACGAAGGCTGCATTGAGCAGATGGAGCGCCTTTTTGCAGAGCGACTTTACACCGGAGCTGATAACGGAGCGGGAATCGTTCCTGTTGACAGCGAGAACCGAATCCGCGTTGACGACTGGGAGATGGCTGACGACGTTCAGGCGGAGGTTGCAAAGCTTATGGACGGCGTGACACAGGAAAACCTTGCCGAGCGATGCGACCTTGAAGGCTACAAGCACGACTTCCTGAACATCAACGGCTTTGACGTTCCTGGCGTTGACTACGAAAAAGACATCACGAACATGGCAAGCCTTGACTAAGGCAGCTGTTCTGAGATTTTTTTGATTGCGGGGCAAACGCATTAATTTCGGAATTAAAGAAGTGCAGTTTTCCTTAAAAAAATAGCTCCCAGTCGAGTTTCGTCTTTCAAAATCGCACGCTAGCGTGCTACACGCTGTTTGTGTTATAGTAACTATCAGACCTGTCGCTAGCGCGACAGCCACAAACAGAGTGTTTTTGAAAGCCGCAAACTCTCCTTCGCGCTATTTTTTATAATTCGCTGTTGTTTTTTAATATTCGGAATTGTAATGCGTTTGCCTCGTTTTTTTTTGTTGAATCCCATCTTTTTTTTGTGATACACTGCTTGGCGTGAGCGCATTGGCAAAGACTGACAAATCCCCAAAAAATAAGACGATAGATTTTTCCTTGGAATCCGCGGAAGGTAACAGGCTTTTTTCGCGCTGTGTTCCTGGTGATTCAAAGGAGCGTTTTTTGCCGGATGAGGTGCGCGACAGAATTCTTTTTGGCGACAGCCTTGACATTGCCATGCGGCTTCCGGCGGGCTTTGCTGACCTTTTGATTGCCGACCCGCCGTATAATCTTGACAAGCGCTTCCATGGCTATACTTTTCATGAGATGGCGTACGAGGCCTATGAGTCCTATACCGAAGAATGGATTCGTTCCGTCAAGCCGCTCCTTTCTGCGCGTGCGAGCATGTACGTGTGCTGCGACTGGAAGTCCAGTTCGGCGGTGGAGCGGGTGCTCAGCCGTCATTTTACCATTCAAAACCGCATAACGTGGCAGCGCGAGAAGGGGCGTGGCGCTCTGCACAACTGGAAGAATGCGATGGAAGACATCTGGTTCTGCACCATAAGCGACAGCTTTACATTCAATATAGACAGAGTAAAACTAAGACGGAAAGTCATAGCCCCTTATAAAGTAAA
>CAKZZR010000025.1 GCA_937885475.1 uncultured Treponema sp. | reverse complement strand
AAAGCAAGCCATACAAAGCCAGTGCAAAAAATATATAGAAGAAAGAAAGGTTCGCGGGCATTTTTCATATCCCAGCGCGGGCAGCGTGTTCCGCAACAATCATGATTTTGGTGCTCCCAGCGGCAAGCTTATTGACGACTGCGGTCTCAAGGGGACCAAAATAGGTGGCGCGCAGATTGCACCGTTCCATGGAAATTTTATCATAAATATAGGCGGTGCGACGCAAAAAGACGTCAAGGCACTTGTGGAACTGACCGTTAATAAGGTTAAGGAGAGAACCGGTTTTGTCCTTCAGCCGGAGATTATCTTTGTGGACTGATTCGGTTCGTAAGATGAGGTTTTCTTCTGAGCGTGTTTTCTTCAATTGACACGCGAATATTCAGAAATTATAATTTTTAGAGTGCCGTTTTTGGCGCTTTTGAGGTAGCCACATTGTTACAGTTATCCTTCGTTAATTTTAAAAGAGACTCGTATCTGCTTGTTGAAGGCAAAGAAAATAATGACCGTTTTTTCATCATTCAGTCCGGAAAAGTCCGCACATTCCGTTCGGGCGATCTTACCGGCGTAAGCGAGAAGGTGCTTGGTCCCGGAGACTTTGTTGGCGTAATTCCCTGCATGTCGGGACATTCGCAGATAGAGAATGCCGTTGCGCTTGCAGACACGCGCTGTATTTCTGTCCTCAAGGATCAGTATCCGGAGCTTATTGAAAAGAACACGCCTATCGCGCTCAAGATAATCCGTACCTTCGCAAACCGAATGCGTACGATGAACGAGCTGCTTACGTCCATGACCTCAAACAACGTCTCTTCCTCTACTGCGGAGCAGATTTTTGACGTTGCAAGCTATTACGATAAAGTAGGAAACTATGCTACTGCGCTGTACGCCTATTATCATTACATGAAGGAATGCCGGGAAGGCGAGCATCTTGAGCAGGCGCAGACCCGCTTTAAGATTCTGAGTACCATGAGCGACTTCCGCGAATTTGAACGACCTGCCGATTTGACCCGCTCCTACAATCAGGGCGAGATGATTTTTGCCGAAAATCAGACCGGAGCGGATATGTTCGTCATTCAGGACGGCGAGGTTGCCATTACAAAGGTCGTTAATGGCAACGAGGTCATCCTTGCGCTCCTTAAGCGCGGCGATATGTTCGGCGAGATGTCTCTTCTTGAGAACAAGCCGCGTTCTGCAAGCGCTATTGCGCATCAGAACTGCCGGCTCATGGTCATAAACCGCAGCAACTTTGACCAGATGGTTACCACGCAGCCGCAGCTTATCGCGCGTCTTACTACGATGTTCGCGGAACGCCTGTGGACTTCGTACCGCCAGCAGGACAACGCGAACCTCGTGAGTCCGCTGCATAAAATGGTCGATATGCTTGCCCTTCAGATGGAAAAAGCAAAGCGCTTCATCGGTTCGTACCAGACGGAGCTTACGCCGGTTGACCTTGCCAATATGTGCGGCATTCCTCTTGAGCAGCATACGCAGGCGCTGAGTGCCTTTTACAGTGAGCATTCCGCAAAGGTTAATGCGAACAAGATTTTCATTCCTGACTGCGGCGAACTTCGCAAGCAGGCGGCATTCTACCGCAAGATGAATGCCCAGCAGCTTGAGAAAGAGCTTAAGGAACAAAAAAGCACTGTATTCTGATTTTTTCTGAATGAAAAAGCATGTTTTGATTTTTGCAATTCTTTTTTTCTCCCTTTCAGCGTGGGCTGATTCCGTTCCAAACGGATACGGTGGTGTGGAGCTTGGCATGTCGTTTGAGCAAGTAAAAAAGGCGCTTCGCGACAACCTGGACTTTGGCTACCGTGGAGACAGGGACGTTTCTTTGCTGCCTGGTGAAAACCGTATGCTCATAGAAACCGATGCCTCTACGTATGCGGGGTTTTCTTATCTTGAGCGCTGCTGGTTCCAGTTCTATGAGGACAAGCTGTACATCATAACCATAAATATTGACCGCGAGAAAATGGACCATTACAGCATTTTTGACGCGCTCTGCAAAAAATATGGGAATCCTGATTCCGTGTCGCCCGAAAAATCCGTGTGGAAAAACAAGCGGGTTACGATGAGCCTTGAGCGTCCGCTTACGCTCAAGTACGTCGACCAGGAGAGGTTTGATAGCCTGCAAAAAAAATCCAAGGTGAATCCTACGGGAACCGAGGTTACGCGGGAAATGTTCCTTGAAGGTCTGTAATCATGAAAAAAAACACATTGTCCGCTTTAAAAGTCGCGCTTTTTTTTGTGCTGCTCGCGCCGCTCTTCCTTTCCTGCAGGAATTCGGGGTTGCAAAAAAGGACGCTCACCGTTAAAAAGTCTGACGGAAGCTCGGTAACGCTGGTTGCCGAGATGGCGCTTACGCCGGAGCAGCAGCAGTTTGGTTTTATGGAACGCAAGCGGATTCCTGCGGGGACGGGAATGCTGTTTGTGTTCGATACGGATCAAATTCTTCGCTTTTGGATGAAAAACACGCCTACGCCGCTTTCCATTGCGTACATTGCAAGCGACGGTGTTATAAAGGACATCCTTGACATGAAGCCGTACAGCCTTGCGGACGTAACCAGCACCGGCTACGTGCGCTACGCGCTGGAGGTTCCGCAGGGCTGGTTTGGCACGGTGGGCATTGCGCGCGGTGACCGCCTTATCCTCGATTTTCAGTGATAAAATGCGGCTTTGCGGCGGAGGTCATTCTCCGGCTTCCAGCTTTGCAAGCTCATGTGCGGCAATGCGGTCGTTCGGGTCAAATTCCAGCACGGCGGTAAAATATTTCTGCGCCTCTGCCTTGTTTCCTTCCTTTAAGTACAGATAACCTATATTTGAGATTATTTTTGTGTCCTCCGGCGCAATGCTGAACGCCTTCATGAGAGCTTTTTTTGCTTCTGCCGTGTTTCCCTGTTCTATATAGCAGATTGCAAGCTCGTTGTACGTGTCGGAGTTTGTGTCTCCACCGCAGTTGAGTGCCTGCGTGAATGCCTGCAATGCGTCGTCGTAGCGGGCGAGCCGTCGTAAGCCCCAGCCCAGCAAAAACCATGCGTTCCACGTCTTCTGGTTGTTCGCAAGGTATTTTCGTATTTTTTCAAGACCTTCTTCTTCCTTGCCGGAAGAAATGAGGCGGTACGCCTGTGCAAAGGCTGCGTCGTCCATGTTCTCGTTTGATATTCTGTTTACCAGCTCCTGAGCGCGCTCCTGCTTGTAGCGGGCGTTTTCGTCCATGTCCTCATCTTTTGCGTCGCAGGTAAGAGCAAGGTAGGTTTCAAACGCGCCTTTTGCCTCGTGGTAGTCGTGCTGCTTAAGGTAAAAGAAACCCGCGTTAAAGAATGCGTCCGCAATGGGCGGCTCCGCGTTCATGGCTTCCTTGTAATATTCAAGCGCGTCCGCGTCGTATGCGTCGGCATCGTCGGTAAGCCCGGAGCGGCGGTAGCTTTCGGCACGTTGGTCAAGAAAAAGCGCCAGGTTCAGCACGACAGCCTTGTCTTCGGGGTCGGCACCCTTGAGCGTCATGAACAGCTCCTCCGCAAAATCCCAGTCCTCATTCTTTGTCTTTAATATGGCGGCTTCCGTAAGCTCCTTCTTGATGTTCGGGCGTGCCTGAAACAGAATTGAGCGGTAGTATTCCAAATGCTCGTTGTGGTGGTCATACGCAAGCACTGTAAGAATTCCGGCAAGCACTTGCTCCGGCGAGATGTCGCTCATGTCAAAGTCGTTGGGGTCGCCCTGCGCTTTTTTTTGTACCGGAAGCGGAACGCTAGGGTCGATTTTCATTGCCGCGTCAGAAAATGTGTGTCCTTCCGGCAGAGTGATGAAGTAAACGGTTTCCAAGGGATTCTTAGGGTTCATGTTTTTTCCTGTTGATTCTGTGTTTTTTAGTAGTATTTTTTACTAGCATATAAAAAGAATCCGCTGTTTTGCAAAGAAAACGGCGGATTCTGTTGAATTACTGCTGCTGTGCGCCCTGTTCTTGCGGAGCGGCTTGCGGCTCTTGCTGTTGTGCTGGTGCCGCACCTGCATTTGCCGCCGCATTTTGGGAGTCGGGTGCGGCTCCTACGGACTGCGTCTGGGCTGCGCGCTTACGGAACGTGTCGTTTCCAATCGTATCGTTCTTTTCAACGGTGTTGGAAGCCGCCGCGTCAAGCATTTTCTTTCGTGTTGTGGAAAGGAAGTCGTTCACGCGGATTTTATACGCAAGCGGAACCTGCGATTCATCGTATTTTATGCCGACTGACGCAAGATCCTGCCTGCCTTCCACCGGCTCGGCGGTAACAATCGTTCCCTTTACGTCAACAACTTCGTCCGGCTCAGAGAACAAAAAGCGCGTTATGCATTCCTTCCCCTGAAGGAATTTTGGCAGACCCATTATGACGACCTTTGCACCTGAGAATGAAAGATTCCACAGAATGCAACGGCGCGGAACGTTCTGAATGTAGATAATGGTCTCTTTTTTGTCTATTCCGAGCGCACGCTTTGAGTCCTCGTTGATGACAATTCGTTCTTCCTTGCGGTGAACGAATGAGTCGTCGGCGGCAAGCAGCGTTCCGATTTTGTATATTAAGTCATCCGGCGGACGCTGCGTAAAGGTAAGCGTAACGACAGCAAGGTCGTGCGAATTCATATAAGGCGTTACGTTCGTAACGCGGCTTGTTACAAAGAAAACAAGAGGAGAGCCGTCAAGCTCAGAAAATCCGTAGCGTATGCTTACAGGAGGGGCTTCTTTTTTTGTAATCTGCTGAAATGCACCCCCTGCAGAACCAACGATAATCTTTGCCTGCTGGAATGAAGTTGAGTTTATGATGCAAGGCCACTGCGAGCCGGCACACTTTACGTAAATCTGCCTTGGATCGATGCGTAGAATTCTCATGATGTCTTTGGTGAACACCAATTCGTTCTCGCGGTAGCGGTTGTAGTACTCATTAACAAGCTGATTAGTAGCAATTGTCATCATGATTCTGTCATTTTACTTCATGAACTAAGCATTCGTCAATTCAAATCGGCGATAATTGCAAAGTAAAAGCATTATAAAATTTCTGAATTAAAAAACTGCTATTTGCCCTAAAAAAAATAGCTTACAGTCGAGTTTCGTCTTTCAAAAGCGCACGCTCGCGTGCTACACCTTGTTGTGCCTTGGAACTATATACGTTGCCGCTTTCGCGGCAGCACAACAAAGTGTTTTTGAAAGCCGCAAACTCTCCTTCGCGCTATTTTTTTTTACAATTTTTGCCTGTCTTATAAATTCGGAATTATATGCCATGACGATAATTTCCAGCCTTGTTCGTGCGCAGAGGTTGTTGATTTGTTTCTGGTTAAAAAGTTAATATATGCGCATGAAAAAGTGTTCTCTTGTGTGTTTGATGATGATTGTGATGACCGCGCTTTATGCGCGTGGCGGTAAGGCTATACGGCTTTGGAAGGACGTTCCGGCGCTGCACGGCGCGTATTCTACTATGTATGTGCATAGGGCAGAAGGAACGAATACCGGTGCGGCGGTCATAATCTGCCCGGGCGGAAGCTATCATCATCTGGGCTTGTATAATGAAGGCTACAAGAGCGCCGTCTGGTTTGCACAGAAAGGCGTTACGGCGTTCATGCTGCGTTACCGCACTGCCGAAAACGGACATCACTATCCGGCGATGATGCAGGACGTGCAGCGGGCAATTCAGCTTGTGCGAGAGAGCGCCTCTGAATACGGAATAGACGTGAACAAGGTTGGGGTAATCGGATATTCTGCGGGCGGTCATCTGGTTACTATGGCTGGCGCGCTGTGGCAGACGCACGATGAGCTTGTGGCGCTGGGCATTGACCACGAGGTAAGCCTGCGCCCGGACTTTGTCATTCCTGTATATCCGGTGGTAAGCATGAACGACGAGCTTGCGCACCGCTGGTCACGCAAAAGCCTTTTAGGAAAGAATCAGACGGCGGAGCGGAAAAATGAGTTTTCCATGGAGCTTCAGATTCCGGCTGACATGCCGCCTAGCTATATCGTTGTTTGCAAGGACGATCCAATCGTTGACTACCGGAACAGTTTTGCGCTTTACGACGCTATGAAGGCGGCGGGAATTCAGAGCCAGCTTGCCGTATACGACTGGGGAAAACACGGATTTGGTATGCTCAACAACGCGTTTATGAAGGAATTTCACTGGAACGAAACCATGTGGAATGATTTTCTAAAGGACATCGTGAAAAAATAAAAGAGTTCTGCCGCATGAGCGCCGCTTTTGGCTTCTAAAAGCTGATTCTGAAGCGGTCGAGAGGCACCTTCTCAAAATATTCGGTAAGCTGGGTACGGCTTTCGTCCGGCGTTTTTGCGTTGAGCAGCCTTGTCTTTGCGTAGTGCGCGAACGAAAGGTTATCGCAAAAATACGCAAAAAAACGCTGCAGCCGCGTCTTATAGAATTCCGGTGGCTGGTATGCTTCTACCGCAGAAATAAAATCCATTGCAAGCTGCAGCAGGTCAACCGGCGTGCGTTCTGTTTGTTCGTCCGCAGAATTTTCCTGCGCTGTTTGCCTATGCGCCGCATGCTTTTGAAGCTCCGCAAAAATCCATGGCTTCTGCACTGCCGCGCGTCCAATCATGATGCCGGCGCAGGCAGGACAGGCGTTCCGTACCGCGCAAAAACTCTGTGCGTCATGCACGTCGCCGTTTACGATGACGGAGACTTCCGTTCCGCTTTCAAGGGGCGTTCCGTTGGTGCGTTCATCTTTATTCCCGCTCAGCATTTGTGCAAGCTCCTGTGCGTAATGCCAGCGAGGCTTTTCCCGGTATTTTTCTTTTTTGGTGCGCGGATGCACAGCTATCTGTTCTGCACCATTTTGTGCGAGCATTCCGGCAAAGCCAAAGAATTGCTCGTCGGTAAAATCCTCGTCGCCAAGACGGCATTTTACGCTCAGCCTGCGGTGAATGCCTGTTTCCGCCTCGTATTCCTCAAGAACGCGCTTTACCGCGCGCACAAGGGCTGCGGTCTCTGACTGCGGCTTCTGCATCCACGCTATTCCCGCGCCGCTCCGCACGATTTCTGGTGCGCAGCAGCCCATGTTCAGGTCAATTCCAATGCCGCCCAATGGCGCAATCAATTTTGCCGCCTCCGCAATGCTTTCTGCGGTCTTTCCCGTCAGCTGCCACACGATTTTTTGTGGCACAGGTGCCGGATTTATGTAATATTTTTCAAATTGTCCGCCGTGAAGCAGGCTGGGCGCGTGAATCATTTCCGTATAATATTCATCGCAGCCACCGAATTTTTCTATAATCACCCGGAACGCGGGATGGCTCAGCGTTGCCATGGGGGCACAAATCAATTTCATGACTAGAACTGTAGGTCATAACGGAAATATTTTCAACAACCTGCTTTTTGCGCTATACTTTGTGCATGACGGAAATTGAGATAAAAGCCCACGTATACGACGTTCCCGTTTTGGAAGCGCGTCTTGCGACCTTTGCGTCGTACCAGCAGACGGTGGAACGGCGAGACACCTACTATCACCTTCATATTGACGGAAAGTCATTCAACGGCAAGGACTATCTTACGGCGCGGCTCCGCATGGAGCTTAAGCAGACGGAAGCTGGCATTCAGACGACGAATTACCTGACGTATAAAAAAAAGGAGCTGGTTCAGAGCGCGGCAGGACTTGCGCTTGAGGTGAATGACGAGAAGGAGACGATTGTGTCTGACCCGGCGGCTCTTGAGGCGTTGTTTTTTGACATAGGCTTTGTTACCGCGCAAAAAAAATGTAAGAAGGTCCGCGATTACGGCGTTCGCACGGAATTCGGGCAGGCTACGCTTGAGGTTTGTACTGTTGAGCCGCTGGGCGATTTTTTGGAGATAGAGATTCTTTCTGAAAAGGACGACGAGGACACTGTAAGAAGGGCAGAGGCAAAGCTCAAGGAGCTTTTGGCGCAGAGCGGCATTCCAGAGTCGCAGATAGAGCCTAAGTATTACAATCAGATGCTCCGCGAGTATGCGGCGCAGAACGGTAGGTAGCGCGTGTCTTCCGTTCCGTAAAAAAATTGACACTGAAAATGTGAGGGTATAAAATTAGTATATGTTTGATAGAAGAAAGTATAAGAAATTCGCGCTGATTCAGCTAAAAAAGCGCTGGTCGGTGCCCGTTGTGATGACGATTGTATGCGCCGTCATTCTGATTCTGCTGAGCCTTCCTGATTTTCAGGATTATTACACCACGTATCTTGCCATGACGAATCTTTCTGTTCCCGGCACGACGCCGCCGACAGACGTTTTGCATGACACGCTTTCTTTTTTGGCAGTCCTTGTTCAGTTCGTCATCGTGTTTGCGCAGATTCATGTGTATCTTAAGCTGTCACGCAGTCCTGAGCCGGTCGCGTTCGGTGATTTTGTGGACGGCTTCAATCTGTGGGCGCGCGCGATTCTTTCCGGCTTGTGGGAAACGCTGTGGGTGTTCCTATGGAGCTTGCTGTTCCTTTTTCCGGGCATCGTAAAGCACTATGCCTATTCTCAGATGAAGTTTCTTGTTGCCGAATACAAGAATCTTTCCGTTACAAAAGCCATGCGCGTAAGCATTGCCATAACGCGTGGTCATAAGGCGGAACTGTTCGTTACCGACCTGAGCTTTGTTGGCTGGGGGCTTTTGTGCTGTCTGACCGGCGGAATTGGCTTTTTCTGGCTGGTTCCTTATTATTCAATGACGTTCACGAACGTATATCACGCGCTGCTTAAGGAAGCGGTTTCCAGCGGCATTATCACAGCAAAGGATTTGGAAGGTTAATCATGAAAAAAGAAAAGAAATCAGGAATCATAGCGCTTGCCGTTGTGCTTGCGATTACGGTTGTCATTGCTGCGGTCAATCTTGTGGGGGCAAGAGGTTCTTCCGTTATGCCGGTGCGCGGCGCAAAAAAAGCCCCTTCGTTTGAGAGGGGAGGCTACATTGCGGAGCTTCACATTGAGGGGGTCATTCAGGAAGCCAATCAGACATACAATCAGGAATGGCTGCTTTCTACAATCGACATGCTCAAGGCAGACCGCAAGAACCGTGGAATCGCGCTTTTCATCGATTCTCCAGGCGGAACCGTGTACGAGGCGGACGAGGCATACCTTGCCCTTCAGGACTACAAGACTAGCGGAAAAAAACTCTACGTCTATCAGGCGCAACTTGCGGCTTCCGGCGGCTATTACATTTCATGCGCGGCAGACAAAATCTATGCAAACCGCAACACGCTCACCGGCTCAATCGGCGTTATTTATGGCAGTTCTATTGACCTTAGCGGACTTTTTGAAAAAATCGGCATAAAATCTCAGACCATTCACGCCGGAAAGAACAAGAACATGATGAACTACAACGAACCGTTCACCGACGAACAGAAGGAAATCGTCCAGTCGGTTGCGGATGCGGCGTATGAGCAGTTTACGGGCATTGTTGCGATGAGCCGGAACATTCCTCTGTTCGAGGTAAAAAAACTTGCCGACGGACGAATCTATACGGCAAAGCAGGCGCTGGACAACAAGCTGGTTGACAAAATTGACTCCTGGGAGAACATGATAAAGGACATGCGCGACAACGAATTCGGTGGAAAGAATTTTCAAGTGAAGAAATTTGAATACAAGCGAAGCCAGACGCTGCGAGACATGCTGCTTGAGAAGGCACTTGGCGCGGAAAACAGTGCCGCCCTCAGCAAACTGAGCGGCGAGCTTACGATGCAGTATCCGGCGTATTTGTACCGTTAGTCCTCCTGGGAAACGGAATCCATTGCATTCTTGATTATTTTATAGGAAAAACCAAGCGACAGAAGCGTGCGAACGATTTTGTCGCTTTCTTTTTTTGTGCGAAGGCATTTTTGCAGTGCGCGGCAGCACAGCTCCTGTTCGTCGTTTGCCGCAAAAAAATCATCAAGCGCCGCCCGTGCGTCATCCTTTTTTATGCCGCGGGAAAGCAGTTCCGCATTCAGCTTTGTGCGTCCTTCTGCGTGGTTCAGCTTGCGGTCGTTAAGCCAAAAGAGCGCAAATCGGCGGTCGTTCAGGTAATCCTTTGACTCAAGATAGTCCAGAGCCGCATCTATGTATTGCTTCTCATATTTTTTTGCGCTCAGTTTTTGCGTCAGTTTGAAGCGGCATTGCTCCGCGCGGGCAAGATATTCAGTTGCCTTTGCTTCTGCCGCATAGCACATTCCCGCGTCAATGATGTCCTTTTCGTCCTCATCGGTGAATTCCGCGTTTATTACGATGTGCTCTGCCTGTACGCTTTTGAGATAGATCGTGCGTATAAAAAAAGCAAGTCCCGCACTGGAGTTGATTTTGATAACTTCAGGCGAAACTTGCTCTGTACCGTAGATAACCACAGCAAACCAGCGGTATGAAACTAACGCTTAGAGAACTGGAATCTTCTACGAGCGCCTTTCTGACCGTACTTCTTGCGCTCAACCATACGAGAATCGCGTGTAAGGAATCCGTTTGATTTGAGTGATGTGCGGCTGTCCGGGTCAATCTGGAGCAATGCGCGGGAAATTCCGTGGAGACAAGCGGCTGCCTGTCCATTCAGACCACCACCAACTACGTTGATGAGGATGTCGTATTTTCCGTCGTTAGAGGTTACGAGCAACGGCTGAACAAGTACCTTTACCTGGTCTTCTGTTGCAAAGTATTCCTTTACATCTTTACCGTTTACAACGATTTTTCCTGAACCCTCGCGTACAAAAACGCGGGCAACGGCTGTCTTTCTTCTTCCTGTTCCAATAGCAATATTCTTTACCATCTTAGACTCCTATTAAAGTTCAACCGCTTTTGGGTTCTGGGCTGTATGCGGGTGTTCTGTGCCAGCATAAATCTTTACGTTCTGCATAAGAGCACGTCCGAGACGTCCATGCGGAAGCATTCCTTTAACAGCAAGGCGGATAGGATCTTCCGGGTGCTTTTCGATAAGTTTTTCAAAGGTATGCGCCTTGAGACTTCCTACAAAACCTGTTGTGTATTTGTAGTAAATCTTTTTTGTTTCTTTTCCACCGGTTACAGCAACCTTGTCTGCGTTGATGATTACAACATAGTCGCCCATTTCCTGGTTCGGTGTGTAAGTTGTCTTGTTCTTGCCACGGGCAATGTAAGCAGCCTTTGCAGCTACGCGTCCGAGGGACTGACCTGCAGCGTCGATAAGATACCAATCGCGCTTCTGTTCTTTTTCATTTACGAAAATAGTTTTCATGTATATACCTTAAAAGTTTAAAGTTTTGCGCGTTCTAAGCCTTTGCATCTGACCTAAAATCGCAAGGAATTAAGGATGAGCAGTCAATAATTCCTTTTTATATACGGGGACTTACAATATATAGAATTTGCGGCACAAATTCAAGGACTTGCGGTTATTTTTCTGCCTTTGCCTGTGCTTCTTTTTCTTCTTTTTTAGCCTCGTTCTTGTCCTTTATGTCGGCTGCTCCAATGAACAGACAGATGAGACCGAGGAATGCTGCAAGAACCGGTGCGCAGCCCTTAAGGAACGCGATTACATCGGCTCCCCAGTTCAGTGGCATGAACGGAAGCACTGAAAAAACGGTGAATGCGATAAGTACGATTCCAAGAATTACAGAAATCATGAAAAACTCCAAAATTAGTGATAAAAGATGAATCTATTATAGTTCAAAATGTGCGGAATGTTAAGGCTGGAATTGGCGACAACAAGGAAATCAATTTTGAAAGCAGAAACGTAAAAAATAACGCAAGGGAGAATTTGCAGCTTTCAAAAACACTCATCTTTGCTGTCGCGTGAGCGACAACGTATAAAGTTCCAAGGCAAAGATGCGTGTAGCAAGCTAGCTTGCGGTTTTGAAAGATGAAATTCGACCGAAAGTTATTTTTTTTATATGTATGAATTCTAAAAATTGATTTCCCTATGCCGACAGCATCCAGAACTTCGTACCTGTGCTTATGCTAATTCCGTAGCGAGCATGATTGTCGCTTCTACAATCGCCTCGTGCTCCTGTGGGGCGATGCGCGCGTAGAGGGTGTCGGGCGTGTCGCCTGCAAGCACGGGAACCTTTTTCTGAATCAGGATTTTTCCGCCGTCGCATTCGCCGCTTACAAGATGAATAGTGCAGCCGCTTTCCTTTTCACCGGCGGCAAGAACAGCCTCGTGCACATGATGCCCCCACATGCCGACACCGCCGAATTTTGGTAAGAGCGCCGGATGCAGGTTTATGATTCTGTTCTTGTAGTCATCAAGAATTCTTCCGCTGAGGAGGGTAAGCCAGCCTGCCTGAACGATGCCGCACACGCCGAATTTACTGCAAATCGAAAGCACCCTGTCGCTTACGGCAAGGCGTTTTTCCTCCCTGGTTGCCTGTTTTGCGTTTTCCGCACCCATAACGGCATACGGACTTGCAATCTCACAAGGGATGGCGGCGTTTTTTGCCCGCTCAAGCGCATACGCATCCTTATGGTCGCTTATAACCACGGCAATAGTATACGGACAGTCTGAATGCGACTTTTCATAATCAATCAGCGCCTGAAGGTTCGTTCCGCCACCGCTTACCAAAACTGCAATTTTTTTCATCTGAGGTTCCTACGCAAAAAATAGATTTTAAAGCCAGATTCAAGCAAGAACAGGGGTTGAACCAATGCCGTTAAATGGTCATTTCGACAAGCTCAAACACCTGAGTATCTTCTTTAGTCGACGAACAGGACTTTTTCTGCCTGGGTTTCTGCCTTGCCTTCGGCATATGCGACCGTACCGATGCGGTACGCCTTCATGTCTGGAGTGTCGTCGCGGTGGTATTTATGGGCGTTTGCATTGAAGAATTCGATGATGTCGTCCGCGTCCTTTGCCTTGACTGCAAGCACAAAGCCGATTCCCATGTTGAACGTGTTGTACACGGTGTTCACGTCTGCGCCACGCTTGATGAGTTCGCCGAACACAGGCGGAATGTCCCAGCTTGAGCGCTTGATAACGGAAATCAGCTGCTTTTTGCCGTCCTTTGCCTTTGGGTACATTCGCGGAATATTTTCGTAGAATCCGCCGCCCGTAACGTGAACCATTCCGTGAACTGACTTGCGGAATTTTCCGAGCGCTTCCATAACTGGCTTTACGTAAATGCGGGTCGGAGTAAGAAGAACCTCGCCGATTGTCTTGCCGGTGTCCTTTCCGTCAATCTGGAACGGGTCATCAAAATTCTGAACAAGCTTACGAACCAAGCTGAAGCCGTTTGAATGAACGCCGGTGGAGCTGAGTCCGATAAGAACGTCGCCCTCGCGGATTTCCTCGCCGGTAATCATTTCCTTTTTTTCGCCAACGCCAACGCCAAAGCCAGCAAGGTCGTATTTTCCGTCATCATAAAAATCAGGCATTTCGGCAGTCTCACCGCCAAGAAGCGCGCAGCCGGTTTCCACACAGCCGTCGGCAACGCCCTTTACAAGGTCAGCGGCAACGTCCGCATCGAGCTTTCCGCAAGCTACATAATCAAGGAAGAAAAGGGTCTGAACGCCCGAACACAGAATGTCGTTTACGCTCATGGCAACACAGTCAATTCCCACGGTGTCGTATTTTTTCATCTTAAAGGCGATGTCAAGTTTTGTACCAACGCCGTCAGTTCCGCTTACGATTACAGGATTTTTGTACCCCTTTGGAACCTCGAACATACCGTTAAAGCTTCCCAGTCCAGTCAAAAGTCCCGGGATTGCAGTTCGCTTTGCATGCTCCTTGTACTTATCTACCGCGCGGTAACCTTCTTCTACGTCTACACCTGATTCTTTGTAACTTGCCATTTTGTGGGTCTCCCATAAAAAAATATGCTTCAGTATAGCGAGTTTTGTTGTGTTTGGGAACATGTGCAGGGCGGACAGACAGGGCAGTGCATATAATTCCGAACATATAAACTGAGCGAAAATTATAAAAAATAGCGAAAAGGAGAGTTTGCGGTTTTGAAGGATGAACTTCGACTGAAAGCTATTTTTTTAGGCAAATAGCACTTTCTTAATTCAGAAATTTTATAATGTGCTTGCCCAGAACGAACAAATTTTTTATGATTTTTGCATTTTTTTTAAAGAACTTTTGCCGAAATTGCGTTCCGAGGCGGTAAATAATACAGAGGTTGTTATGAGAATTTGCATTGCTGTTTCTGATTTTTGCCGTTCGTCCGGCAGCTTGTTTTTTGAGGATTTGAGTGCCGCGCTTACGGGCTTTGCGGAGGTTTGCGTGTTCCGCATTCATATTCAGGAAAAGGGGAATGGGGAATTGCATGAGGGCGCGGTTGCCAGAGAGTCTGCTCACGGCATTTTACGGCGCGATTTTTACACGGAATTCCGGTCGGCATCGCTTTCTTCTGACGCGCGGCTTTTGGACGCGGCATCGGCGCTGCGTTTTTGCATGGAGGCGGAATTGTCGCGCCTTGCGCCTGACGTGGTTCTGTGCGCGGACCCGTTCGCATTCCTTCCGTTCCGGTTTGAGCGAAATGCGGTCTGCGCTTTTTTTGACGAAGATTTAGGGGATGCGGCTAACCTTAGCGGTTTTGCGGCAGATGTGCGCGGGAACTTAGTTGGTATGCCAGCAGGGAACGGAGCAGGTGGCGCGGCGCTTTGGGGCAACCTGGCGTTCGGCGGCGCGCTGAGCCGGCTTGCACTGGAATTTTGCCCGCTCCGCCTGTGCTATTCGGATTCTGCCGTAAAGTCGCTGGACATACGTTCCGGCGGACGCGGGGCGGGGGTGGTGCTGCCGCTTGCGCTGGGTAAATCGTTCTTGCAGGACATGGGCATTCGTGAGGAAGGCGCATTTTGTGTCGGTAATCCGGACGAAAGCGTGCCTTCTGACGATTCCGATGCAAAAAAGGCTTTTTGCGAAGCGCCCCGCACAGTTCTGCTTGTACCCAGCGAGCAACGCGCTTCCTTTGACACCGCGTTTTTTATGCAGTCGCTTGGTGTGCTTGGCGCGCGCTTTATGGAACGCGCGGGGCTTTCGTTCGTTATCGCTCAAAAAGAGGTTGGAGCGACCTTTCTTTCTCCGCTTTTGATGGAAGCCACTCTTTCTGCTCATGTGCGTTTTGCGGATTTTGACGCGCTCCCTAGTGCGGAAATTCTTGTGCTTTCGGAGCTGACTTGCAAAAATTATCTGCTTTCTCAAAAAGCTATGGCGCGTGGCGCGCTTGTTCTTTTGCTCTGCCCGCCGGAAGAGCCGTTCATTATTGAGCCGGGGCGGAATGCGCTGTGCGCTCCGCATGAGGCTGCATCATTCGCCTCGTTCATGCGCGATGTGGTGCTGGACTGGCAGATGTATTCCTTTGTGCGGCACAACGCGCGTGCGGCGGTTCGTCTCAATTCCATAAAAAAATGCGCCCGCGCTCATAGAGACCTGCTTTTGCTGTTTGCAGGCGGGCGGTTTTCAAGTCTTTCTCAGGCGTATGGCGCGGAATTCCGTACGGTGCGCTCGTTGTACAAAAAATCGTCCGATGTAGAAAAAATCTATGCCGCCGAAGAGGAGCGACGCCTTGCCTGGGAGCTGCTTTCTGAGTGCGGCACGCGGGGGCGGGGAGAGCGCATTCTGATTCTTACCGGCTCCTATACTCCGCCGGAGGACGGACAGGAACGCAGGGGCGTTGTGTTTGCAAGCGTGCTTTGCGCGGAGGATACCGACTTGCCGTTCCGCATGGAATGCCTGCCATTTGAAAGCCGCTCCTTTGACGCGGTGTACGTCTGCGGCGCGTGGGAGGCGGTCTCCAGCCGGACAGAAGCCTTGCTGGAATTGCAGCGCGTCGCAAAAAGCCGGATTGCAATCATGCAGCGCGTCGTGCGTCCGTGGTCGTGGCAGTTTTCTGCCATGCCGCTTGCGCCCGACATGGAACCGTTGTGCGCCGCCGACTGGAGCTTGCGCCGCATCCCCGTCCAGAACGCCTATGCCCGCGTCCTGCTCACCCGCGTACAGCCTTCCGCCGCTCCATACCTGTGCGCCGAGTCTCCGTTTGCAGTGTGAGGGGCTGGGAGAGAGACGTGTAAAAAATATCGCAAAGGAGAAGTTGCAGACTTCAAAAACACCCATTTTTGCTGCCGCGTAAGCG
>CAKZZR010000024.1 GCA_937885475.1 uncultured Treponema sp. | reverse complement strand
AAGACGTGTGCTCTTCCGATCTCCCATATGCCGGCTTACCGCCTCAAGTACGTTCCGCCGCTTCACAAAGGACGGCATACATTCCAAAAGCCGCAGCACAGACTCGTTTCCGTGGCCAAGCGCCCGGGAATCCTCCTTTGTCTTATAGAAAGGCTTTTTTATCCAATTTCCCATAAAATCCTTGGTGTTGCGGTACTCAATGTTGTAGCAGTCCGCCTTGCAGAAGTCGTGCGTCATTGCCGCTACAAAAATATCCTCACAGGTAAAATCAAATCTTCCGTTCATCGGAGAATTCATGTAGTTCTGCGCAATGCTTTTTGCAAAGCGCAGCGCCTGAATCGTCACCACAAGAGAATGCACGCACAGCCCGCTTTCCCAGTCGCCATGAAAACGAGTGGACGCTGGCGCCTTCCAAAAATCGCTCGTATCAAGATAGTTCTTAAGATTCTCAGCCTCGTCAATATTTTCTATAATAAACGAAATCATCTCGCTGTAAACGGCGCGCACCTTGTCAATGTCAAAGCGCTTGTCCAAGCCGACCGGCGCATACTTATCATAAATCGCAATCATCGCGTCCGTTTTTTCCGTCAGTTCCTCAAAATTTTTCAAATCCATATTCTATTCCTTTACGCGTGTCAGTATAATGGAAACATGGACGAAAAACAAATCAAAGCCGTCGTTTTTGACATGGACGGCGTACTTCTTGACACAGAGACAATCAGTTGGCGCACCTGGGAAATCGCCGCCAAAGAATTCGGGCTTTCAGACATAGAAAAGGCAAACGCGCGATGCATGGGCGCAAACCGTGCGGACACAATACATCTGCTAAAGGAAATATACGGCGCGGACTTTGACTCCCTTGCGCTCCTTACGCGCACCTCAGAACTTTTTGACCAGATTGAATTTTCAGAAGGCATTCCGCTCATGCCGCACGTCATGGAGGCGCTGAATTACCTAAGCGGCAAATACACGCTGGCGCTCGCCTCATCAACCCGCAAATTCCGCGTGGACCGTCAGCTGGGCGCATGCAAGATAATCCACTACTTTAAGACCCTTACCTGCGGCGATCAGGTTGAGCATTCAAAGCCCGACCCTGAAATTTACCTTAAGGCATGCGCGTCAATCGGCTTAAGGCCAGAAGAATGCGCCGCCATAGAGGACAGCCCCAACGGAATCCGCAGCGCCGCTGCCGCAGGACTCTATACGATTATGGTTCCCGACAAGGTTCAGCCTGACGAAAAAATCAAAGGTCTCTGCCACAAAATAATCCCGAATTTAGGAAAAATAACGGACATCCTTTAAAAACAAAAGGGCTGCCAAGAGGACGCAAACTTCCTCAACGGCAGCCTTTTTTTGTTTCCACGCAGGAACGCAAAATTATTTTGAAGCGGCAAGAACGACCGAGGTCATCGGCGGAATCGTAATCTTTCCGTCCTCAACAACGGTACCTTCGCGCGCGGTGTATACCAACGGCAAATTGCAGCCGTCCGGAAGCGCAACCGTCTCCGTTCTTGTAGAAGAAACGTTGTGAATGACGAATGCCTTTTCCTCAGCAGATTCCATAACCCACGACTCAAGCACCGCGCTGTCCGTAGGAACAGCCTTAAGCCGACCGTGCAGAAGAGCCGGATGTGCAGTCTTTACGCGGATGACGCGCTTGTAATGATTAAGCAAAGACTCCGGATCCTTCTGCTGAACGGAAACAGGAACCGTCTTCTTATTGTACACCTTTGCATTTCCATATGCGCCGCTTTCAACCCAGGTAGTATACATTTTGTCTTTTCCTTCCGGCGCCCATACCAAGCCAGTACGCTTGCTTGGGTCATCGGAACCGCTCTTCATACCAATTTCCTCACCGTAATAAATGAACGGAATTCCTTCCGCAAGAATGTACATATCGGCGGCAAGCTTCATCTTGTCGGCATTGTTGCGCAGCGCCGCAGAAATTCGCGCCTGATCGTGATTTGAAAGGAACGGCGCGTCAATATAGTCCGGGTTGTTCGCACGGTACATATTGTATTCGCTCTCAAGACTGCGTGCATATCCGTTGTACGTAGACTTGTCGCTATCATCCGGCGTTCCCTTTTTGTCGTTCACTTCCTGATTGTTTATGATGTTCGGAATAAGCGTTCCCAAATCAAAATGAAAATTTGACTGCATTCCAGCCATGTAGCGAGCGCGCGTCGCCGTCGGCTCCCATACCTCGGCAACGGAATACGCATCCGGTTTAACAGAAAGAATGTAGTCATTCATTTCCTTCCAGAATGCAACAGCCTTAGAGAGCGTCTCAGAACCAGGCTTAACCTCGTTCGCATTGTAGATATGACCGGCAGCATCAAAGCGAAAGCCACTCACGCCCTTATCCAGCCAGAATTTGAACACCTTCTTGAATTCCTCGCGCACCGCAGGCTCGTCCATGTTGTAGTCCGGCATATTCGTACTGAACAGTCCGGCATAGTAATTCATGACCGTCTGACCGTTCTTGTCCGTCAGAGCCTTTCCGTCCGGTCCCATAACCGGGTTTGAAAGCTCAATCGTCCAGATGTTTCCTGCAAGTCCCTTTTGATTGCGGTTATATGGTCCGCCGTTTTCGGTAAAATCAAGGTCAGTAATCCAACGGTACCACGTACGGTACGGACTTTCTGGCTTTTTCGACTGAAGGAACCAATCATTATAAGAAGAGGAATGATTGCAGGTCATATCGATTATGACGTCAATGCCCCGTTTCTTGCATTCCGCAAGAAATTTCTCAAAGTCCTCCATCGTACCGTATTCCGGATTGATTTTGTAATAATCGGCAACGTCATAGCCATGGTATGACGGAGAATCAAAAATCGGCAGAAGCCACAACCCGGTTACGCCAAGATCCGTGGTCGTTGCATCATTTCCATCGTTCAGATAGTCGAGCTTCTTGGTAAGCCCCTTAAAATCGCCGATTCCGTCGCCGTTTCCGTCCGCAAAGGAACGCACAAAAAGACTGTAATACACGCCTTCAGCCGGCTTTGCCGCCTTGCGCTCAACACCGGCAAGCTGTGTAACTGCAAGCTCAGGATCTATCGCACCGCCCTTTTTTGCTTTTGCAAAAACAGCGCCTGCACAGGAAGCGGCAAGCGCTCCCGCAATGATTTTTTTACAAACTGAATTACTTTTTTTCAAAGCAGTTTCCTCCATATTAGATTTTCTTATTATACAGCATAAATGTAGTTAAGACAAAAAAAATGGAGCCTGCACATGGCAGACTCCATTAAAGTACGGAATAATTCTAAACTCCCTTCCGCAAAATACGCTTACTCTTTACCACTTGTACCAGCCATAGACATAAGCAAGGTCTTCTGTCCAGCCATGAACAAGATTGTAAACGGAACGGCAACAAGAATTGCTCCCGCCGCGAACATAGTAAAGTTATCGTTTGAACGACCGCTGATCATCTCATAAAGACCAACTGCAAGCGTCTTTTTATCATCACTGCGCAAAATCATGCGCGGGAAGATATAATCCATCCATGGACCGGTAAAACTGGTCAGTGCAAGGAAGATAAGCTGTGGCTGCGCCGAAGGAAGAATAACGCGGATAAAGGCAACAAGCGGAGAAGCACCGTCAATATAAGCCGCCTCTGCAATGTCCTTGGACATCGTATCAAAGTATCCCTTCATCAACTGAGAGTTGAATGGAATACTTCCGGCAGAATAGACGAGAACCAATCCCCACAGGGTGTTCAGCGCGTTGAACTTCCACAAGATTACGTATGTCGCAACCATTCCGATAAAGCTCGGGAACATCTGAAGTACAATCATACCAGCCATAATCTGCTTGCGACCTGTAAATTCAAATCGCGAGAAAATGTATCCGGCAAGTGTACAAACAAACACTGTGATGATTGTGTTCATTACGGCAATCTTGAGCGTATTCAAATACCAAACCTTGTAGTTTGTTCCATGAACGGTCGTCTCTCCCTTCACAAGCTTGTCTGGGCTTGTAAGAAGACGGCGATACTGATACAAGGTCGGCTTCTTGAAACTGAATTTGTGCATTACACGAGTTGTCTTACCCTTTCCAGTTCCGCCACAATCCGGGCAGACTTTGTCCTCAGGACCTGTGGAAGCAACTTCGTTCAAATCATCATCAAATTCAGTCTCAACCTTTATGTATTCCATTCCGGTTTCCGGAATATAACCTGTTCCCTGACAAGTCGGACAATTGTCGCGGATTTCCTTATCTACCTGCGTGGTAAACGGAATGACAGACGTTGCCGCAAGCGAATTCGACTTGGTAAAAGAAGAACTGATTGTGAACAGTACCGGATACAAAACGATACACACGTTTATAATCAGGATGATGTTCAGAATAATTCCAATAGGAGTAGCTTTGCTTGTTAATTTTCTCATTATACTTCTCCTTCCTTGAATGATTTAGTTCGTGTGTAGTTATACAATGCGAACGGAACGAGTACTGCAAATACGAGCAATGAAAGTACAGAAGCAAGGTTGTAGCGAGCCGGTGTACTCATCGTCAATTTGTAAATCCAAGAGATAAGCAAGTCTGTCGCACCGCAGTTCGTAACAGTTGTAAGACCTGCCTGTGGCATGTTCGGTCCACCACCCGTAAGGAAGAATACCGCACCGAAGTTGTTGATGTTTCCTGCAAACTGCATAATCAAGGTCGGCTTAAGCTGGAACATTACCAATGGATAAGTAATGCTCTTGAACTGCTGCCACTTTGTCGCACCGTCGATAACGGCTGCCTCATACAAAGAGTTCGAGATTGCAGTCATTGAAGATGTCGTAAGAATCATTGAATATGGGAATCCAATCCAAATGTTTACAAAAATCAATGCACCTTTTGCAACCCATGGGTCAGAAAGCCACGGAATCGGCTGGTCGATAAGACCGATAAGCTGAAGAGTTCGGTTGATAGGTCCTACAGTACCGTTCAAAAGGTTTGCCCATACGAACAACGAAAGCATCGTCGGAATGGCATACGGCAGGATGTATACGGTTCTGAAGAATTTCGGGATTATTACACGTCTGTCCTGAAGAACGAACGCATAGAAGAATCCAACGAAGAAACAGGTGAACGTAGCAAAAATAGCCCAAACGATTGTCCAGATGGCAGTCCAACCGAATGTGCGCGCCCATTCACCGCCACCAACCTTCATACTGAACATCTGCACGAAGTTTGACAGACCTACCCAGTCTACCAAGTTGTTCGGCGGAATATGATCCGGAGAAGAATAGTTCGTGAACGCAACCAATGCAGAGAATAGAAGCGGAATTACGGAGAAAATCGCAATCATTACGATACTCGGTGCAATCGCAATCGTCGCAAACGAGTTCTGCGAAATGTCATTCTGCGCTTCTTTCATAGACTGGAAATGTCCGAGCTTTGTGATTTTCTTAACGGCAGCCTTTGCGCTGTTGACGTTAAGAATGTAAAGGAATACAAAGAATCCAATAACAATCAATGCAAAAATACCATTGATCATCATAAAGATTGAGTGATCCATGTATTTTGTTACCGTTGTATTCTGCTTTGAACCGAGCGTAACCAATCCTATAAGAGAGCTTACAATTGGACCTCGGAACGGCGCAAAGTGCTTTGTCGTTCGGTGCCCTTTAGAATGCGCGTTCTTACAGTAAATACAACCGTCATAATTTTCATCGAAATCTTCATGATTTGTATGAGACATCAAAACAGCCAACTGTGCGGCATATTTTTCGCTCATCTTTGAGAAAGTATCGTACACCTTGTCGTCGTCCAAATCATAGACAGCGTCCTCAACGTCATTATCGATATTTTCTAAATCATCAAAATCAAAATCGGCAACGTAATCTTTGAGATGCTTCTTAGCAAACTTCTCGTAAGCCTTGGCGCGAGAAGCGATGATGCCGGAATATTTTTTACTAACTTTTTTGTTATCTTCAGCCAAATCGCTGAAATATTCTTCCATTTCGTCTGCTTCAGGAATACCGGTCATATAATCGGCAGCCTTTTTGTTTGCAGGAACAATTCCCTTTGAGCCCCAGACAATACAGAAGAGCATAATCACTTCAACCAAAGCAAACAGTCCGCCACGGATGTACTGCTTCAGATAAAGAATCTGTCCTAATCCCATAAAACATGAGGAAGCGAATGGCGCTTTATTCAGTTTCTCAGGGTCGATAGCATTATTCATTCCATACCTCTTACAATAACATAAACAGCAGGCGGCGGAACCGCCTGCTGAACCAAACTAAACGTTGCTAGGAAAGATGCAGGTTATTATTTTGCAGCTTCCATTGCAGCAGCTGCTGCGTCAAGGTCTGTCTTGATTGGGTCACCGTCCCAGATTCCTGAGTAAGCAGAACCCATTGCTGACCAGTAAGTTCCCAGCTGTGGGATTGTCGGCATCGGCTTTGCATATTCAAGCTGAGCTTTGATAGCGTTAGAAAGTTCTTTGTTCGTATCGATATCCTTGCGTGGTGGAATCTGGTCTGTGATTTCAAAGCGCTTCTCAAGCATTTCCTTAGAAGTAATGAACTTAGCGAAGTCCTTTGCTTCCTCTGGGAATTCTGAGTATGAGCTTACGAATGCAAGACGTACACCAGAGAATGTGTTTCCCGGATGGTCTGATCCTGGGAATGCAGGGATTGTTGCGATACCAAAGTTTACGCCTGATTTTTTGAAGTCTGTAATCTTCCAAGGACCTGTGATAATCATTGCAGATTTTCCTTCAGAGAACTGAGCGTTACAGAAGTCTCCTGAAGCATCGGCAGCAGGAATGTCAAGAAGCTGCTTGCGGAGGCTTGCAAAATAAGTAAGTCCCTTTACAGCGTTAGCACTGTTCAAGTTGTGCTGCTTGCGGTCGTTTCCGTTCGGTCCGAACAACGGAGCGCCGAATGAATCCATGAACATATATCCATAGTATCCATCAGCTACCGGCCAAACCAAAGCGTATTTACCTTCCGCCTTGTTGTTGAATGTCTTTGCGAATGCAATTACTTCATCCCATGTTTTTGGAGCTTCTTTGATAAGATCCTTGTTGTAGAACAAAGCGTATGTCTCTGCTCCCATTGGGTAACCGTATACAACACCGTCGTAAGAAGCACCCATCTTTGCCATCGGCAGGAAGTTTGCCATGTATTCATCCGGATTGTCTACAGGAAGGACGTGTCCACCGGCAACCAAAGCACCAATGTGATCGTGCGGTGAAACGAAAATATCAGCACCTACTCCAGCAGGTCCATCCAACTCAATCTTAGCGCGAGCGTCAGTAGAAGCTACAGGCTCGTAAGAAATCATTACTGCCTTGTTGATTTTTTTGTAATCTTTGATAGCCTGCTGAATGAATGTCTTCTCAGGACCATCAGATTCCCATACCTTCAACTTTGCTTTTCCAGCAGCAAATGTCGAAGCCGTTGCAGCCAAAGCCAATGCAGTTGCCGCGCAAACGATTTTTTTCATTTTTTCCTCCATATTGAAAGCCGGAAACCCCGACTTTTAAACCAAATTTTTATATACGTAAGATAAAAATCTTACTAAATAGATATTTTACACCACTATTACTGAAAACACCAGCATTAAATTTTATTTTTTATAAGAATGAAAAAATCTAGCGGATAAGGGCGTTAAGTTCGTCATTCAGGCGGCGAATTTCGGTGTCGTTGGGATTGAGCGCGACAACCTGCTTAAGATAATACTGCGCCTTGCGGTAGTCCTTGCGGGCAAGATAGATTTTATACAGGCGGAACAAGGAGTCGCTGTTGCGGGGATTTGCCATAAGGCTGGAGCGAAGGTCAGAGAGCGTGGCATCGTCCGAAGTCTGAAGGAAGCTGCGCTCATAATAAAGGAAGCTCTTGAGGTGCGAGGAAGCCGAAGCCAAAAGCTGATTTATAGTAGAAAGCGCCTGTACGGAACGTCCGGACTCAACCATTGCAAGCACATAATATTCAGCCGCCACCTCATCGCCAGAATTGGAGCGGTACAGGGATGAGGCAAGATTCCACGCCTCGTCATAGCGCTTTACCGCAATGCAGACTTTGACGTGGTTGTAGCGGCTTTCCACCGTTGCAGTCGGTTTTGCAACAAGGCTCGCGCTCACCGCATACGCATTCTCCCAGTCCTTGTTGCGCATGTAGCCCTGAACCGCGTACATAAGCGCCGTCTCATTTTCCGGCTCATTCTGAAGGACGGAGGCCGCATACTGCTCAAGGGATTTTCCCGCAACAGGAAGATTCGTTGCCGCACAAAGCCGTGCCGCAAAAAGCTGGATTCCTGTGTCGGACGGATAGGAGCGCAGCGCTTTTTCTATAGTAGAAATTGCCGCAGTAGTGTTCTTGCTCCAGTCCATCTGAACCTGGGCGCGAAGCAGCAGATATTCCTTTGAGGAATTGTCCTGCCGTGAATACATGTCCAAAAGCGACGCCGCATGAATATAGTCTTTTTTTTCAACAAGAATCTGCGCTCGGAACAGTACGGAAGGAAGGTCATTCGGATCCTGCTGAAGCACCTTTGAGATATACTCCTCTGCGCGGTTATAGTTTTTCAAGGAATAGGAAATCTCCGCGCCAAGCCTAAGCGCCGTCCGCTCCGACGGATATTTGGCAAGCAGCGTCTGAATGGCAGACCCAGCCTCCGTCATTCGTCCCGCATCTCGAAGCGTGCGGACATAGGAATACGACGGCTCAAGGGATTCCGGAGAAAGCCGTGCTGCTTCCTTAAGATGCTGCACCGCCGGCGCATACTCTCCCTGCTTTGCATAGAGCATTCCCAGAAGGTATTCGGCAAGCACGGAGTCAGGACGCATTTCAAGCGCTTTTTTTAGGGATGCTTCCGAAAGCGAATAAAAATCTGACACATCCTGAACCTTGAGCAGAACAAGCGACGGAAGCAACGTAGAAAAAAAGTCCATATTGCCGGTGCTCATGTCGTAAATTCCATTGCGGGCGGAATTGATGACTCCGTAATAGGCGTTTTCAGAGGAGACGGCGGGAACCTCCCAGTCTATGCGCTCAGCAGGCCACGCCAGCTGCATGACGTGCGAGCAGATTGTAAGAAGGACGCGCGAAGCGTCATCGTCTGGCTGAGCACGTCGCAACGCGGAAACCGCCCTGCGGAGCGACGAAGGAGAAGCGACCTCGGCATCCGCAAGAACTGCGGAATCTATGCGTGAAAAATACGCTACGGCACGCGCACGCGGTTCCAATGCAGTTCCGGGAAGCTTTGTTCCCGCCTCCTCAACCTCATGCACTGCACTGTCAGGCTCTGGTTCAGCGGGCTTTGGTGCGCTGGCACATGACACAAATGCCGCCGCGCACAACGCACAGGCAAAAAAGAGGATTCCTTCATTTTTTACGCACTGAAAAAGCTTTTTCACACAAAAACCGACTGTCTATTCGCCGTCTTCTATTTTTTCGTCATCACTGAACTCTTTTGAAAGCTCCTCCGGGAGCATGTCAAGCAGAGACTTACGGTGCATGAACAGGACGACAAGAAAAACTCCGGCGCAAATCATGATTCCAGGGCAGGCAAGCAGCGCAAGCGTTCTGAACGGAACCGTTATCACGTCAAATGAATAAAGCAGGAACAGAATTCCAAGCGCAAGCAGCATGAGCGCCGGCAAATCATAGCTCAGCGCGAATCTTTTGCCGGTAAAACGACCGGAAGCAAAAAGGCTGAGAGCGGTAATAAAAATGTACACGGGCCACAACTCGTCCGCACCAACAGGAAAAATGCCGAACGCAAGGAACGAGGCAAAAACACCGTTCAGGCTGAGTGCCAGCGAAAGGAACAGGCGGAACGGCGTTCTTTTATTCGTCATAAAAAGGAACAGATTCACGAAGCCGCTTATAAAAAGCACAGCCGGCAAAAGCAGCACCTGAACGTCTGGAACGGTGCCAGCTATAAACAAAATCAGAATCAATCCTGCAAAAATAAGCGCCATGCCGCTCAACAGAATCGCGTTCAGCCGCTTAATGCTCGGTGTATCCATACAAAACCCCGCTATGAAAAGACAATTCCCCAACGATAATTATAATAGAATACAATATAATCGCTTATCTTGCCAATAACTTATGAACTATGATACATTTAAATATGTCCGTTTCAGCAAAAACATGTTCCGTATTTTCTGCCGTGGCGCTGGCGCTTTTTCTTTTTATGTCCTGCACGGCACGCAATGCAGAAAACGACGGTATCGCCGCAATCCAAAAGTCCCAGACGGAGTTGTACGCGCTTCTTGAGAACAAAGAACTTGAGGACGTAAGCCGCTACGCCATAGTCAATCAGATTGCGAACAACCTTATCGCCCTTGGAGACAATCAGGGCGTTATTCTTTTTCTTACCTCTTGGGTTGAGGCGCATCCCGATGACATGTATAACGGCTACTGGCTGCTTCTGACAGCTTCCGCATACCTTGCGAACAAGGCGGAGCCAGTGGCGGAATACTATTTTGACCGCATCCTTTTGTGCTACCAGGACCTTTTGGTGAACGGAAAATCCATTCACTTTACCTGTCTTCAGAACCTGATTCAGATAAGCAAGAATCCGCGAAGCCGCATACGCTACTTCAACGAGCTTATAAACAGATTTCCGACGAACGTTTCCATAACAGAGCTGTACCTGCGACTTGCCGTAGAATACGAGAAGGTAAGCGAATGGAACGAGGCTCTTAAGACGTATTCCATTTTTTTGGCACAACCTGACGCGTCCACCATTCAGATTGCGGGCGAGCCGAACGCATACAAAAAAGCACGACAGCTGGTGGGATTCAGCAACTCGCCAAAGGATTGGACGTTTGAAAGCCTTCCTGCGCTGGAAAACGCGGTGAAGCGCGCAATCCGCAACTACGACTGGCGCTCGCTGGACAAATACCGCGCCTCTGTGAACTTCTTTTCAATGTCATGGAAGCAGGACGAAATGGACCCGAACGCGCAGGAGGAATTCTCCATGCGGAACTTCATGCGCGGAAACCGAGTGCGCTACAGCGAGACCTTGGACGCGGACTCAACCTCAAGCGAGGCATACCTTCGCACCTGGGGATGGAGTCAGTACGTTTCCGTGTGGTATCTGTACTTCCGAAAGGTTAACTTTCCGCTCGACCCGGACATTCACGGAAACTGGGAGTGGGCAGGCATTTACATCGGTGAAAAGCTCTGATGAACAAAAAGACCGGCGGCTTTTTTTTGCTTTTACGCTCCGTTTTTCTCTTTCTTCTATTACTGATTGCGGCACCGGCATTTTGCGCTCAAAAATACAAGAACCTCGGCTTTAACGGAATGCAGTCCATGCAGGTCGACGCGCTCCGCACAAAATACTTAACGACACACAAAAAATGGCTGTACGACGTGCTTGACGACGCGCAGCAGTACCGAATCTACGTGAGGAATGAGCTTGAGAAACGCAAGATGCCCGCCATTTTGGAATACCTTCCCTTCGTGGAATCAGACTACAATCCCAACGCGCGCTCAAGGTCAGGGGCAACCGGCTTGTGGCAGTTCATGACGAACAGCGTAGCCGGACTTTTGGAATACAATGAATACGTCGACCAGAGGCTTGACCCATGGGCTTCCACTCAGGCGGCGCTTACCAAACTGAACGACAACTACCGCACCTTTGGCGACTGGTTGCTTGCAATAACGGCGTACAACTGCGGCGCGGGCGCGCTTAACCGCGCCATAAAAAAGGCTGGCAGCCGAGACTTCTGGTATCTTGCGCAAAACGGCTACCTGAGCGACCAGGCGGCAGGTTACGTGCCAAAGCTGCTTGCCGTGGCAGACGTGGTTGAGAACGATTCCTACTACAATGTGGTCATGCCCCACGCCCGAGCATGGAACGGCATCACGCTGGAAACGCGTGCCGGAAAATTCGACTACGTTACAGTGCATGAGCGCATTCCGCTTGCGGCAATTGCCGCCGAGCTCAGGATTGACGAGGAAACTTTTTTTGCGCTCAACAGCGCGCTCGTAAAGGGCGTTACGCCGCCGCACAAGGCATACCGACTGCGCTTTCCTGAAGGAATGAAGGATTCCGCCGTCTACGCACTTCGCGCGCTCGGCTTTGACTGCACCGCACAGTAAAGACGCACGCCTAAAATTCCGATAAACAGAAAGGTGGACTTTTATGAAAAAATCGATTGTTCTGTTATTTCTATCACTTTGCTCCGGAGCGGCGTTCGCCCAATACAATTCCTCGATGACCTCGCAAAGCAAGGTTGACTGGACCACGAGCATTTTTACCTCAAACATCCAGCTTGACGTTCGGAACACGAACATGCAGCTTCCAAACGGACGGAATTCGGCGGAAGGACTTATAAAAATCAAGACACCCTCGCTTTTAAAGGAGCCGCTTCTTTCGCTCTTTGTAGACAACGCACAATGCCTTAACGACGTGGTTGCCGCCGAGGACATAACGCTTGCAGAAGTTACCAAAATCATTGAGAACGGGCACCAGACCCCTGTTCTGTACACAAAGGACGGAAACGGCGTGCGCACGCAAAAAACAATCGACATGCACACAATAAGCCGCCAGCTCATAAAACAAAAATACCCATACACGCCAGAGGAGCCCATTGACATCGTAACGTCAAAGCCATATTCAGGCATCGTAATAGACGCACGCGGGGCAATTCCCGTGCACGGCGAATACGTCTCCAGCCAGGTCTACCCATGCTTTTTTCCTACGGTCTGGGACGACGAGATGAACATCATCTTTGAGAAGAATATTGCAGACAAGGAACTTTCCAAGGAAAACGGCATAGTTCAGTACGGCTGGATAGACAACTTCATGAACTACACTGACAAAATCGGGCTTGACCCGCTGTACATCCGAGCCAAAAAAGTCTATGGACGGAACAGGACAGACCCCATCATAAGCCGGGCGGACGCGCTGAAAATTCTTACGGTAAAAGAAAACCGTGAGCTTTTGAAGAACGGAAAAATCCTCTTTTTGCTGGACAAGGAAAACCTTATCTACGACGTGAAGATTGCGGAAAAAACAAAGGAATACTATGCCTCGTTCAAGGCTGTAAAAAAGTACATATACGAGAACAAGGTTCCTGACATTGACGTTTCAGACAGCCTGACCGGAATTCTGTTCAGCGTAGACTTGAAGTTCGTGCCGGATTCGCCGGAGCTGCTTCCGCAGGAAACGGAGCGAATCAGAAAAATCGCCGAGATGCTTCAGGAAATCATATCGGACAACAGCTTTACCATTCTTGTAGAAGGACATACCGCTGACCTTGGAAAGCCTGTAGGTCAGATGAACCTTTCGATAGAGCGCACCAGAACCGTCATGAACGCTCTCATCCGTCAGGGAATTCCAGAAAGCCTGTTCACGTACAAGGGTTACGGTGCAACACGCCCCATTGCCTCAAACGACACAGAGGCAGGACGCGCCCAAAACCGCCGCGTAGACATAACCGCTCGCCCGCGAGCAACCTACATTCAGCGCGACTGGTAGCGTTCCTACCCTTCTACTGACCGTCAGTAAGCAAACCCGCGCGGCGCAATTTTGCGTCAATTTTGCGACGGTTCACGGTGTAGTCAAAATAACTGTGTCCTATGCCGTTTATGCGGCGGTAATTCCGCACGGTACGGCTGTTCGGCAAGAGGGAATCTGCCTCGTCTAAAAGCGCGGCGGCGCGCTCAAATTTCTTTTCCTCAAACAAAACCTGACTCAGAAGCACCTTCGCATAATACAGTTCCGCATCATTGCGGGCAGAATCAACCGCATGCTCCAGCGCACGGCGCGCCTTGCCCTTGCCGCCACCGTTCACCACCGGTGCATAAAAATACCATTGGGCTATGTTTATAAGGCAGAACACCATATCCGGGTCTGCCTTTACCCCGCAATCATAGTAGCGTTTTATGGTAAGTCCCTCGTTCATCGCCGTAGGAATCGGAAGGAACTGCATGCAGCAACTGAGAATGTCGCCCGCCGTAGTGTACAGCCACTTGCTGTGCGCTTCTTTTTTATGCGCCTTGAAATATTTTTTTACCTCGCGGTACTGAGCCTTAATCAGCGGCTCCAGCGCGGGATGCGCAATATCCTTCTCATACAGATAATTGTATTCTTCCCAGGCAAGGATATTCCGGGCGGAAAGCAGGATTTCAGGACTGAATGCCGTTACCATAGCTCGCCCATCCAGTTCCGAGCGGAACCGCTGTATTTCTGTCACCGCGGAATCACAGGTTGGAAACAGGCTCATGTCGCCAAGCCGCCAGCGAAACAGGCTCAGCTCCGCCATAAGCGCCTCGTCGTCGTCGGTCATCTCAAAGGAACGAAAAAACTCGTCGCTCACCTCCGCGTCATCATCACGTTCCTCTTTTGCAGAAAACACATCATCTTCGTCAGCAGCAGAGGGAGAAGCCCCGCAAAGCATAAGCGGAACAAGGAACAGGCAAAGCGCCGTAAGCCTTTGTTTACTAAAGTTCAATTTCAATCTATAATCCTCGCAGTAATTCTGTATTCTAGCGATTTCAGGAAAAATATGAAACTAAAACTCTACATCTGCCTGTTCATTTTTTTTGTTCTGCTCATCCTTGGCATCAACCTGTATCTTGCGCCCCAGACCGGCGCTCCCCTGCACGCCATACTGCTATGCGCGCTCCTTAATCCTTTCTCAATCATCGCATGCGACGCGCTCATCGCAATCGCCTCTCGCTGGATTCCGCGCCGCGTCATGGACGCACACCGCTCCTGCTTTAGTCCAAGCCAAAAAGAACTGAACTTTTACCGCAAGATAAGGATGAACAAATGGAAGGATTCCATTCCGGAAACAGGAAAAGCCACCACCGGGCTTTCAAAATCAAAGATTGAAGGAACACAGACTGATTACCTTTGGCTTTTTTTGGAGGAAACCTGCTACGCGGAATGGTGTCACTACGGAATGAGCCTGACAGGATTTCTTCCTATCGTACTTGCCGTCATCTTCAAGGCGGACGCGCTCATTCTTCCGCTTTTTGTGCCACAGGCAATAGTGAATCTTCTGCTGAACATTCCGCCGGTGCTCATTCAAAGGAATAACAGACCAAAACTGCTCCACATGTACGAGCGGCAGATAAAAAAAACAAGGGGAACTAAAATGAAAAAAATTGCCATCATAACAGGGGCAAGCTCCGGCATGGGGCGTGATTTTGCCCTGCAAATCTCTTCTGAATACCAGCATCTTTTTATTGACGAAATATGGCTCATCGCACGGCGGAAGGACAAGCTTGAGGAGCTGTCTGCAAAAATCAACAGCTTTGAAGGCGGTCCAAGGGCAATTCCTGTTGAAATGGACGTGTCTGGCATCCAGGGAGCCGAAAGGTTCAAAAAAAGGCTTGAGGAAGAAAAAACTCACGGAGACTTTGAGATTACCGTCCTTGTGAACAACGCGGGATTCGGAACATACGGCCCATTTGAGGAAACTTCCGTTGAGAAGGAAATGCAGATGATAGACCTTAACTGCACCGCCCTTACCGGCATTGCAGGACATTCACTTCCCTATATGAATGAGAATTCCCACATCATAAATACAGCCAGCATGGCGGCCTTTGCCCCGCTGGGGAACTTTGCAGTGTACGCAGCAACAAAAGCCTACGTGCTTTCATTCAGCCTTGCCCTTGCTGCAGAGCTTAAGCCGCGTAAAATTCACGTGTGCGCGCTATGCCCGGGTTCAGTAAGCACGGAATTTGCGAACGTGGCCTCAAACGGCGCCAGAAAGGAAGTGCTCCACGGAATTTCCAGCGAAAAGACCGTCCGCCATTGCCTTAAGAAGGCTTTTTCCGGAAAGCACGTTGCAATAATGCGGTTCAAGTGGAAGTTTCAGGCTTTCGGAAGCAAGGTGGCAGACACCTACACCGTGGCAGAGTTCACCTACAAGCACGCAAAACGACCGTATAACAAGGAAAGCGACTAGCGACAGGGTAAAAGCGCTGTAATTCCGAACAATTAAAACTCGGGGCAAACTATAAAAAATAGCGCGAAGGAGAAGATTTTTTTTCAAAATCACTCTGACTTTAGCTGTCGCGAAAGCGACAATTCAATAGTTCCT
>CAKZZR010000023.1 GCA_937885475.1 uncultured Treponema sp. | reverse complement strand
TTGCAGCTTTGGTAGACAGAATCTCCATTATAGAAAGTAAAATAATCAGGCTTTTTTTTTGTCTTCTTCTTTCTATTTCAAAAAGCATCATCATATAGTTATGCAAGTCGCTCAAGCTTTTCTTTTATGAACTCGCTTTTTTCCTTCAAGCCGATTTTTCCGGTGCTCAGGAACAGCATGTTCGGCTTTGTAGAATCAAGCCGAACGGCTCCGGCAGACTCGGTAATCAGGCGCAGCACCTTGTCCAAAGAAATATCCGACACCTTTGAGAATTCAACGGAAGCCACGCCACCGCGTTCCTTTACGGAAGCAATGTTAAGAGACTTACAGAGAATGCGGATTTCAGACAGAGAAAGCAGACTTGAGACCTCATCAGGCACAGGACCAAAACGGTCGTTAAGCTCGGAATAAACCGCATCAAGCTCAGAGCGCGTCTGTACGGCGGCAATCTTCTTGTAAATTTCCATTTTGGTCTGCGGATTCTGGACATAGGAATCAGGAATGAAGCCCGTGTACTCAAGCTCAAGCAGCGTTTCTGTCTGCGCTTTGTAATCCTCCTGAGAAACCAGCTGATTCACAGCTTCGTTCAAAAGCCGCATGTACATATCAAAGCCGACGGAATAAACGTTTCCTGACTGATCGCGGCCAAGAAGATTTCCGGCACCGCGGATTTCCATGTCCTTCATGGCAATCTTAAAGCCGCTTCCCAGCTCCGTAAAGTCGCTTATCACTTGCAGCCGCTTCATAGCAACCTCGGAAAGAGACTTATTCCCCGGATACAAAAGATAGGCATATGCCTTGCGGTCGCTTCTTCCTACCCGCCCCCGCAACTGATACAGCTGAGACACGCCGTACATGTCCGCGCGGTCAATGATTATCGTATTCACATTGGGAATATCTATTCCATTCTCAATAATTGTGGTCGCAACAAGCACATGGAAGCCACCAAGCTTGAAGCGCCGGAAAATGTCATCAAGCTGCTCGCTGGACATCTGACCGTGGGCAACATCAATCATCATCTCCGGAAGCAGCCGCTCCAGCTTGAGGCGTGTTTCGGCAAGGGATTCCACGCGGTTATGCAGATAAAAAACCTGACCGCCCCGCTCCACCTCACTCCGAATAGCCTTTGCAACGCGGTCGTCGGAATACGCGTCAATGACGGTTTCGATGGGCTTTCGTATCTGTGGCGGCGTCGTAAGCAGGCTCATGTCGCGGATTTTTAAAAGGCTCATGTGCAGCGTGCGTGGAATCGGAGTTGCGGACATCGCAAGGCAGTCGATGTTATTCTTAAATTCCTTGAGGCGCTCCTTGTCCTTTACGCCAAAGCGCTGCTCCTCATCAATAATCATAAGCCCAAGATTCTTGAATTCAACGTCCTTCTGAATGATGCGGTGCGTTCCTACAAGAATATCGATTGCGCCCTCGCCCAGCGCCTTGAGTATTTTTTTCTGTTCTCCAGGAGTCACGAATCGCGAGAGGCACGCAATCTTAACAGGAAAATTACGGAAGCGCTCAATGCAGGTCTCATAATGTTGTTCCGCAAGGATGGTTGTAGGCGCAAGAAATGCAACTTGCTTTCCTCCCATGACCGCCTTGAACGCCGCCCGCATGGCAATTTCGGTCTTGCCATAGCCAACATCGCCACACACAAGCCTGTCCATAGGCACGGGCTTTTCCATGTCCGCCTTTATTTCCTCGGTAACGGTAATCTGGTCAGGCGTGTCCTCATACGGAAACGCCGCCTCAAAGGTCGTCTGCCATTCCGTGTCCCTTGGGAACGGAAAGCCCTTCGCAGCCTTCCGCTTTGAATAGAGGGAAATGAGCTTCTGTGCCAAATCCTCAACGGCTTTTCGCACCTTGTTCTTGCGGTTTTCCCATGCCTTGCTGCCGATTCTGTCAAGAGCGGGCTTCTCGCCCTCGTTTCCAATGTAGCGCTGAACAAGGTTCACCTGCTCTATCGGCACGAACACAAACTCCTCGCCCGCATACTCAAGCTTTATGTAGTCGCGCTCATTTCCGAACGCCTTTACACGCTCAATACCTTTGAACAGACCTATGCCGTAATTTACGTGAACGACATAATCGCCGGGATTCAGCTCTACAAAGGTGTCGATGACCTGACTTTTTGCCTTCTGAAGCGATTTCGGAACGTACTTTTTGCGACCGAAAATTTCGTTCTCCTGAATCACGCGGAGCTTTATGTCTGCCACCACGAAGCCTTCCGAGATGGCTGTAGCATAAATCTGAAGCGGATACGTTTCTGCCTCAACAAACGGCTTCAGAATCTCGCGGATTCTCACGGACTGGTTGGCGTTATCAGCAAACACGCAGACCGTCCAGCCGTCAGCCTGCATCTTTGAAAGCTCATCCTTTAGGTAATTTATGTTTCCAAAGTAGCTCTGTGGCGGCTCAGCCGTAAGCTCCAGCAAGGGCGAGGAATTTTTCGTCTTATCACTTTCTAATAAAGTATCTTTTTCTGTAAAAAGTGTACGAAATTTTATACATCTTAATACTTTATTTTCAAGCAATTCAAATCGCTCTGTCATTTTTTCAGGCGGAAGCGCAGGAAATTCCTGCCGAACCTTGCGGTACATGCCCATAAGCTCACGTCTGGAACTTTCATCGGCGTTCTTCAGACGGTCGTAATCATAAAAAAACACCATGCCGTTTCCGTCGATGTAGTCAAGAATTGAGTTCTCAGAATCCCACAGCACCGGATAAAAAAGCTCCTCACCCTCCGCCGCCCCAGAGTCCCGGAGCGAACGGAGCAGCGCGTCCCGCGCCTCAAGGGC
>CAKZZR010000022.1 GCA_937885475.1 uncultured Treponema sp. | reverse complement strand
CGAACAAAAAGCCTCGCCCAACCAGGTTTTACCCTTGTCCTCGGGGTGCATTGTCCTGAAACCGCTTTTGAATGTCTTTTGGAAGCCGGTTCCTTTCTGCGTGAAGAGAACGAACAAAAACTGTGGATACAACGTTTGGCTGACTGTTGCGACAAGACACCTTTCAAAGAGTTGTCCATGATGTATCATGCACGACTTAGTCTTGACAATCCCTCGTCCTGGCAGAACAGTTTTTCCTATGCGCTGTCGTGTCTTGCCGTAAATGACTTGCAGAAGGGTATGGCTGAGCTGTTCACTGCGCAACAGCTGGCCGATAAATGCGGTGAGACAGCTGCATTTCAGGAAGCCATGCGTTCATCAGGCTGTCGTTTTGAGTAAATTCCCGGATAAGCGTTTTTCCTCTTTCAGAAAACTCGTGACAATTATTGACTTATATAAGAAGCGCCCTCCATGGCGCGTTGGAGATTGCATGGACCACATCACCCAACTTATAGAACGCTACCCCGCGCTTTCAGTGTGCGAGAAGGACATTCGCGCCGCAAGCGAAGCGTTGATTGCTTCTTACGAACAGGGCGGAAAGCTGCTCGTGGCAGGGAACGGCGGAAGCGCGGCGGACTCAGACCACATCTGCGGCGAACTTTTAAAATCCTTCGTCAAGATGCGGAAACCCGGCGCGGATTTTCTTGCAAAACTCAAAAGCATTGATGCGAAGGCGGGCGCGTATCTTTCTGACAAGCTGCAAGGCTCGCTCCCGGCAATCGCGCTCACCAATCAGTCCGCGCTTATGACGGCAAGTCTGAACGACGTGGACGGAAACGTGATGTTTGCCCAGCAGGTAAACGGCTACGGAAAGCCAGAAGACGTATTTTTGGGTATCACCACAAGCGGGAATTCTGCCGATGTGATTTACGCGACCGTGGTGGCAAAGGCAAAAGGCTTAAAAACCATCGCGCTTACGGGCAAAAACGGCGGCAAAATCAAAAGCCTTGCCGACATCACGATTGTCGTTCCGGCAAACGAAACGTTTATGATTCAGGAATTCCACCTGCCCGTCTACCACGCGCTCTGCCTTGAAGTCGAAGAACATTTTTGGAAGGAATAGAAATTTGACATTTTTTCATTCCTGTGCTATAGTAGGTATACATGGCACTTGGCTATGATTGAACAGGCTGGTAATGAACAGACCGCCCAGTATAGGGGCTGTGTCCAGATTACACAGCCTTTTTTATTACAAAACAGCGCAAATTTACTCGTCATGTTGAGCCATAGAGCTTCTATAGGGCGTTGCTAGGCTTTGCTAGGCTTCGCCAGCGAAACATCTGTAGATTCTTTTGCGAAAACCAAAATAGTTACAGCTTTTTTCCAAAAAGTTGGCACGGAACTTGCTACACTCTTATGTGAAAGCAAAAAGGCTTTCAGAAAAAAAACTATTTTGGAGGGTAACAATATGAACGAACTTTCACTTTTTAATTCACTTTTTGACGATGGCTTTGGCTTTATTCCTGAATTGTACCGTACAAAGACAAATTTTGTGCCGAAAGTAGATGTTCAGGAAAGCAAAGAAACTTATCTGCTTACAATGGAATTGCCCGGTCGCTCAGAAAACGATGTTGACATCAATGTAAAAGATAATGTACTTACAATTTCTTCCATAAAAGAGGAGAAAAAAGAGGATGCGCAAGATAAAAATGCTCAAAAAGAAAAATGGCTCATCCGCGAACGGCATATTTCACAATTTACAAGAAGTTTTACGCTCCCCGATGATGTAAACGCCGAAGAAATTTCTGCAACGTTCAAAAATGGACTTTTAAATATAACTCTACCCCGAAACGTTCAGAAAAATGAAGTCAAAAAAATAACCATCACGGCAGCGTAACAAAATTATATCAGATCGGAAGAGCACACGTCTGAACTCCAGTCACGGCTACA
>CAKZZR010000021.1 GCA_937885475.1 uncultured Treponema sp. | reverse complement strand
CAACTTCTCCTTCGCGCTATTTTTTATGCCTCTTCCTATAAAATTGATTTCCGTGGCGGCATCCACAATCAGAGTGTTTTTTAAAGCCGCAAACTCTCCTTTGCGCTATTTTTTACATGCATCGCCTACAATCCGCACGGCAAATTTGACAAATGCACCCTCAGACCGTACAATATTTTCTATGACAGAACCGGATTTAACCTCTATTTTAGACGCATTTTCATCACCAATTTTAGTAATCAGACCAGTTAAAGATGGTTCAAGAATCACGGATTTTGAGTGCGTGCATTTTAACGAAAGCTTCAAAAGCGCAGTTCATCCCTCAATCTCAAAGTGCAGGAAATTCTCCGAATTCAAGAATCTTTTGAACCGCGACGTGGCATGGTTCGATTTGGGCGAAAAGGCCGCGAACGGCATACTCATTGCGCCGGTCGTATACTATTCCGAACTGAGCCACGCATGGTTCAAGGTGCAGATGAAAGGCGCGGACGACGGACTTATCGTCGTGAACCTTGAGGACATAACGGAAGCAAAAAACCGCGACCACAAGCTCAAGAAAATCGCCTACCACGACGTGCTTACCGGACTTGCAAACCGAAATCAGCTCAATGAAGAATACACCGCATTCCTCATGAAGGCGGAATTCAACAGCACGAAGGTCGGCGTTCTCATTCTTAACATCGACAACATGAAGAACCTGAACGATTCCAAGGGACACAAGGCGGGCGACGACCTCATTCTGAGCACTGCCCGCACGTTGGAACGGTTCGACAAGCATAACGTGGTCGTATACCGAACCGGTGGCGATGAATTCCTCGTCATCATTCAGAACCAGCAGAATGCGGATCAGGTCGCACAGATGACCACGGCAATCGCGGACTCGCTGTTCTCGCAGTTCATCAGCGTTTCCGGCGGTGTCGCAATCTACCCGGATGACTCAAAGAATGAGGATGAGCTGCTTCGCTACGCCGATATTGCCATGCACACCGCAAAAAAGGACGGCAAGCACAAGATTGAATATTTCAAGTACGACATGCAGCGTATTTTCATTCAGAAGATGAATATTCAGAACCGTATGACGCAGGCAGTGCTTGAAAGTTCGTTCACGCAGGTATACCAGCCTCAGTTCAACGTGCAGGACGGCGAACTGCGCGGCTTTGAGGCTCTTATCCGCTGGAATGACGCGGAGCTTGGTCAGATTTCACCGTCGGTGTTTATTCCGATGGCAGAGGAATGCGGGCTTATCCTCCCGATTGGAACATGGGTTCTGAAGACGGCATTCAAAACGCTCAAGAACTGGCAGGACACGCTCAATTTTAAGGGAATCATTTCGGTAAACCTTTCTCCTATCCAGCTGAAGCAGCCGACCATAATCGCAGAAATTGAGACGCTGCTAAAAACCTACGAGCTTGACCCGCAGACCATAGAAATTGAGATTACCGAAGGAATCATGATTGACAACATGGAGGATGCCGTCGCAAAAATGCGTACGCTCAAGGACATGGGCTTCCGCATTTCTCTGGACGACTTTGGAACCGGCTATTCAAGCTTGAGCTACCTTCAGATTCTTCCGCTGGATACGCTCAAAATTGACAAATCCTTCGTGAACGACATAACGGCACAGAACAGCGTTCAGGCAAATATCACCAATTCAATCATCATGATGGTCTCAAAAATGGGCTTGGACACCATCGCCGAGGGCGTTGAGGAAAAGGATCAGTACGATCTTCTCAAAAAATTCAACTGCCATGTGATTCAGGGCTTCCTGTGCGGAAAGCCGATGACAAAGGAGCGCTACGAGGCGTACCTTAAGGGTGACAAAAGCGCACTTCTTTCTTTACAGAACGAATGATTCTTCCGATAGAATAGTATGCAAACAACGGAACTTATGCCCCTTATAAAGCAGGTCATCTTGAATCCCACCGTGATAGGAACGACGATAGTCGTAATCTGCATGATGAATTTTTGCTGCTTTGTCGCAAACTATACAAAAAAGCCAAAACCCCCAAAGAAAAAGGCAAAGCCCGCTCCTGCCCCAGCGCCCGCAGCTCCTGCCGCTGAGGAAAAAGCCGCCGATGCAGGCGCAGGCGGCGAAGCCGCACAATGACAGAAGCCCGCCTCAAAAAGCGGGAAACCCTTTGCCCTGCCAGTTTTTTATCCTTCACCAGACGAAGCCGCGCCAATTTTTTTAAGGACGGCTTATAGATGACACCCTGCGAGCGGAGCGCGTCCAGCACTTCCATACAAGCATCGTGGTTCCACACATTCACCCCAAGAAACATGCGGTACAGGCGGTTCATATACCCGCAGAACAGCCGCTCAAACTGCTGAACGCAAAAATACCCATCGGCAAGGGCTATGAGACTCCTTGCAATCAGCATGTCGTCGGGAACGGCTGCGCCGGGAGTGGAGCAGAGAGGGTATTCGCCCTGCAAAGAGGCGGAAGCCGGCAAAACGCTCTCATACAGCGCGTTCATCCTAGCAAAAAACGTGGATCCCTCGGGGCGGAAAAATGCTGTCTTTTGGTTGTGCCAGCTGCCGCTTATTTTTTTGCAGAGCCGCGCCCACGCACCGCAACGCTTAGTTTTTATAACACCGTCAGCTTTATTCTGGGCGCGCCGTGCCGCAGCTTCGCAGTTGTCGCAGCCGGAGCATACTGCTTTTTCCGCACCAAGCGCATCCAGAAGCACCTGGCGGCGGCATCCAGAGGTCTGTGCAAACACGCGCATCGCCGCCGACCGGGAGCCAGCACCGAACGCGGAAAAGCGAACCCTGTCTTCCTGCGCCCACAAAAGAATCGCGTTGGAAAGCTCGCCGTCTCGCCCGCCCCTCCCCGCCTCCTGAATGTATGCCTCGGCGGTAAGCGGCGCGTCCAGATGCACGACGGTGCGGATATTCTTTTTGTCCACGCCCATTCCGTAGGCGCAGGTGGCACAAAGGATTCCGTCCTCTGAATCAAAAAACCACCTCTCAACCGCTTCCTTTTCCGCTTTTTCCAGCCCCGCATGATAGAAGCGCGCGACCGTCCTGTTAAAGGCGGTGTTCAGCTCCTGCGCCATATCCTCGGCACGTCGGCGCTTTGCGCAAAAAACAATCATCGGGCGCGCTTCCGTCGCAGCAAGCATCAGCACGGCTTTTTTCTTTGAGCCTACATGCCGCACATAGTAGCGCAGATTGGGACGGTCGCTTTCGCTCCGCACAAGATGCGCCCCACCGTCAAAAAGCACCTCGCTTACGCGCGAAAGCACCTGCGGGGAAGCCGTTGCAGTGAACGCCGTAACCACAGGGGCGCAAAGCCGCTTTAAGATACGCCCAAGCTCAAGATAGGCGGGGCGGAACGTGTCGCCCCACTCAGAAACGCAGTGCGCCTCGTCAATTGCAACGTGGCAAAGCCCGCATAAGGCAAGTCGGTCAACAAGACTGGCGGATGCAAGCACCTCTGGATTTGCAAGAATCAGGCGCACCCCCGACGCAATACGCCTGAAACATTCCTCGCGCTCAGCCTGACTTTGGCCGCCCTTAAAGACCACGCATTCAAGCCCTGCTTGCGCCATTCGCCGCGCCTGATCGTTCATGAGCGCAACAAGCGGATAGATGATGAGCGTGGCTCCGGGCAAAAGCACCGCCGGAATCTGAAAGCAGAGCGACTTTCCAGCACCGGTAGGAAGCAGAACAATCTGCTTGCCGAACGTTTCACGCTCCTCATCAAAAAAGGCATCCAGCACGTTCTGAATGACAAGCCGCTGCCATGGAAAAAGGTACGGAATGCCAAAGCATTCCTCCGCAACACGGGCGACCTCGTCGCGCTCAAGGTCGTCAGCGCGAAAAACGAGCCGCTCCGCTCCGCCCACTTTCTTGTAAGCCTGCTCCGTATGTTTTAAAAGAGCTTCTCTTTTTATTTCCACGTCCTCATTCATTCCGCTCATAACTGCCCCTGCCTTATATACACCCAAAAAAACAAAAAAACGCAAACTTCTTAAGAAATTCCGTAAATTTCCGCTTAAAAACTGTTAAAACACCTAAAAAATTTGTATTATGGTCGTATGAAAAAGTTGATCTTTGTTTTTGCAGCGCTTTTTATTGCGCCACTCGCCTTTTGCCAGCAGCTTCGCACAGACGTTGAGCCGAAGGTATTTCAGTTCAAGTTCAAAAAAAATGACCAGAGCAGAATTCTTTCCACCGTGCAGGAGGACGTGTACCTGAACGGTCAGTTCAATCATTCCGCAATCATCCTGAACCGAATTTCTTCCGTCATAACAAACGTCGACAAGGACGGACGAGGAACGGCGGAGGCAGTGTTCATGACCAGCGAGAACAGCTCAAAGGCGTGGAACAACAAAAGCTACTTCTGGGGTGAGGAATACGAAAGCATCTTTACCCGCGACCGTACCGGAACCTATGAAATTGACGACGCGTACTTCATGCCGACCGTGCGCGATGTTCCCGTGTTCCCGGAGTACGCGGTAAAGCCCGGCGACACCTGGAAAAAGCAGGGCTACGAGGCGCACGACCTGCGGCGAACCTTTGGACTTGAAAAGCCGTTCAAGTTTCCGTTTGAGGCGACTTACCTGTACAGGGGCGACATTACAGAAGAGGACGGACGAATCTTAAGCCTTATTGAAATAAACTACACGATGGCGTTCTCATCGCCATCAGACATAGCGGTTTCCACAGATGCGATGATGGCAGCTCCACGCGTTACGACGGGTTTTTCACATCAGAAGGTCTTCTGGGACAACGAGCGCGGAACAATCGACTACTACACCGAAGAATTCAAGATTCAGATTGACACATTCTCTGGCGACCTCATTCTGTTCACCGGGAACGCAAAGGCTGAAGTTACGGAATTCAGCCGCGCCAGCACGGAAGAAAACCTGCGTAAAATTTCTGACACAGTGGCAAAGTTCGGACTTGAGAACGTTGACGTAAAAGAAAGCGACAAGGGACTTACCATCAGCATTGAGAACATACAGTTCATGCCGGACTCCGCAATGCTCACAAAACAGGAGCAGGCGAAGCTTCAGAAGATTGCGGAAATTCTCAAGGGCTTTGAGAACGACCTTCTGATAACCGGGCACTGTGCTAAGCGCGGAACGGTAAAAATGCAGCAGCAGATAAGCGAGGAGCGCGCCACTGCCGTTGCCGAATACCTGTCGCGCCTTAAGGTGCGGAATCCAAACTGCATTTTTACGCGCGGAAAAGGTGCCTCAGAACCGATTGACACCAATTCCACGGAAGCCGGCCGCGCACGCAACCGCCGCGTGGAAATTACGATTATGGACAAATAGTTTGCACTGCGGCATCTTATCACAGCCGCGAAAGCGGCAACGTATATAGTTCCAAGGCACAACAAGGTGTAGCACGCGAGCGTGCACTTTTGAAAGACGAAACTCGACTGGGAACTTTTTTTTTATGGCTAACAGCATTCTTTCAATTCTGAACTTTTATAATGTGTTTAGCCATAGCATTTTACCCCCTGACGCTTGCAAGACTTGCCCGCTTTCAATATCATTTAAAGCATGACAGGAATAGTTGACTACAACGCAGGAAACATCACCAGCGTGGAACGCGCGCTTTCGGCATTGAACGCGCCATTTGTGCTTTCTAAGACCCCTGCGGCACTTGAAGGCTGCGACCGGATTATTTTTCCCGGCGTGGGAGATGCCGCCTATGCCATGCGCGAGCTTAAAAAGAGCGGCTTTGACGTGTTCTTAAAGGAATGGGCTAAAAGCGGTAAGCCACTTGCCGGAATCTGCCTTGGCTCGCAGATAATCTTTGACTATTCAGAGGAAGGCGGCACGGAATGCCTAGGTCTTATTCCCGGAAAAATCCGCCACTTCAAGGACCTGTGGAAGGAAGCAGGAGTAAATGCCGACGGCGCGCTGAAATCGCCGCACATGGGCTGGAGCGACCTTACCTACACAAACGGCGGCTCACATCTTTTTGATTCTGTGCCACAACATTCGGATTTTTATTTCGTGCATTCGTATGTCATCTGCCCGGACGACAAAACCGTCATCAAGGCAACGGCGGACTATGGCATTCAGGTTCCCGCGTGCATTGAGCAGGGCAACATCACCGTATTCCAGTTCCACCCGGAAAAATCCGGCGAGAAAGGAATGCAGATTCTGAAAAATTTCACGAAGAGCGCATAAGCGTGGAGCGACTATGTTAAAAAAGCGAATCATCGTCTGTCTGGACGTAAAAGACGGAAGAACGACAAAGGGCGTTAAATTCCTGAACAATATAGACATCGGCGACCCGGTGGACATGGCGGCAGAATACTACCGTCAGGGTGTTGACGAGCTGGTGTTCTATGACATCATCGCAAGCGCACGCGGACGAGGTCCCATTCTTGAGCTTATCTCTCGCGTGGCAAGCCAGGTGTTCATTCCCTTCTGCGTGGGCGGCGGCATAACGACCCTTGACGACATACGTGCCACAATCCTTGCAGGAGCGGAAAAAGTTTCCTTGAACAGTCAGGCAGTAAAGAACCCCGAGCTTATACGCGAGGGTGCGCGCGTCTTTGGAAACCAGTGCATTGTGCTGGGAATGGACGTGCGTCGCGATGCTACAAAGCCCAGCGGCTACGGAACAACAATCCACGGCGGACGCGTTGACACCGGGCTGGACGCGCTGGAATGGGCAAAAAAAGCGGTTTCTCTGGGTGCAGGCGAGATAGTACTGAATTCAATGGACGCGGACGGCACAAAGGACGGCTATGATGTTGCGCTTACCAAAATGATTGCGGAATCCGTGCCTGTTCCAGTCATTGCATCTGGCGGAGCCGGAACGCCGCAGCACCTTACGCAGGTTCTTACCGAAGGAAAGGCGGACGCCGCGCTGATTGCGACCATGGTTCATTCCGGAAAATACACCGTAGGCGGCATAAAGCAGGTACTCAAGAACGATGGCGTTCCGGTGCGTCTGTAAAAAACTGTACCACAAGGCAGAAAGAGGACTCTTTGCCCCAGCTGCCTCATCATACACTTGAGAATTACACTGAATCCGTCTATAATGGAGATATGGCTACATCTGCAAATTTAGGTGCGATTCTGCGGCATTATGCATCACGGCAGGAATCGGCATTCGTCATTCTGAGAGATTTTTGTGATTATCTTAAAAAATATGCGGCAAAACATCTGGAAGAACAGCCGAATCTTGTGCAATACATTGAGATTCCAGAATCCACATTGCAGAAAGAATTTGAGGACATGGCCTCCCGCCATGAGGTCTTCATTACCACGATGGGCGGAAAAACCGTCATCGTATCCATCACCTTCTATTCCGTATATTACGCAAACCGATTCAAGGACATCGTATCCAACATAACGGTTCCATTTCCGTCCATAACGGACCTGCCAAAGCAGCTTCCCGCGGACGCGATAGAAAAACGCGAGGCTGCGGAGCTGATTCAGACCCTTCAGCACAATCAGGACTTAAAATCGCCGCTTTTGTACTGTATGCTCATGCCGCGCGACATTCCTTCCATTTTGTTTCCGGCGTGCGTTCCCGTTCACTTTTTGACGCGGGCGGCAATGGCAAAAATCCGCCACATGCTCAAGAAGGACGAATTCCACGACTATTTTCAGAAAAAAATGCGCAACGCAAACCCCTCAAAGGAAATCGGCGCCCAGTCATTCTTTACTCGCTTCATACAGCACCCAGACAACGCCGACCAGCAGTTTGATCTTGACGGAGACGCGTTCTACTTTTGGAATCAGCTGTGCTTTTTTATACGTCAGGACTTTGAGAAAATCAAGGAGCGCACGATTGAGGACATAAACATTCTTCAGTCGGTGGCAATTTCCGAAATTTGGATGATGGGCCTGAAGGAAAAGGCGACCGCCCTGCAGAACCGCGAGAACGCCCTGCGAGAGCTGGAAGCCGCGCTCGCAAAGCCGCCGTTCTTTTATTCAATGGACAGCATCCTTAAGCTCAAGGACTCCAAAGGTGCGCTTCTGTACGGTCAGTACAACGAGGAAGATTTGAAGGACTTCCTTCAAAAACTCACCACGGAATCAGAGAACAACGAGCTGCCAAAAATACTTGTGTTCAAGGTTGAGACCGGCGCACGCTATTTTATCTACAAAAAGCGCGTGTTCCAGCTTGTCGTGCGGCTTGCAAACGAGGCTCACGATGCAGTTGAGAAGGATTTGACCGACAAATGGTTCAACGCGCTCAGCGACTACAAAAAACTTCCTGAAATGAAGGACAACAAGAAATTTGAGGAAGTGCTTAAGAAGGAAGTGCGCGAGGTTTCTCCGGTTCTGTGGGCGCTTCTTAACGCGAACTTCCTTACCATGCTGAACTACGAGAACGACCATTCCGAAGACGGCGGCACGTTCCATATCTTCTCTGGCGGAAAACTGCTTCCCTATGCGGAGCTGCTGATGCTCTCCAATTCGTCAATTCTTGCCGCAGCAAAGGTCATGCTGCCGTTCTGGCACACAATTCCCATCCTGTCCTGGATTATGGGGATTATGACGCGCAAAAAACAGGAAAAGGAGATGGAAAAAAAGAGCGCGAAGGCGGCGGAAGCGGCGCTTACAGAAGAGAATTCTCATCACCATTCTCCGGGACGCTACGTGAACAAAAAGGAAGCCGTCATCGAAGCCGCACGCAACGTTGCCGAGGAGCTGATTCCTTCCGGCTCAACCATAGACCGCGAGCTTGATTCCTACCTCAAGCTGTGGAACAAGATGATTACGAAGGAAGCGCACCTTTCGCTAACCGAGGACGTGAACAACCTTATCCGCGACTACACGCGCAAGGTCATCAAGACCATTTCCGCGTCAACGTTCACGGTGGACAGGGTACGGAGCCTTGCCGAAGCGCTGGTAAAAACGCCGAACATGCAGAAAATCAAGGAAAACGACGCGCTCACCATGTACGTTGAGCTGTACATTCTGCGGCTTCTGAGCAATTCCTAGGTATTTTTTCAAAAAATTCTCATTTTTCTCACTTTTTTTCTCAAAAGATTGCCGAAATCACCATTCTCCCCGCTTTAATAAGGCATACGGTTCGATGAACTAAGAGCCGTATTTCCGGCCGGAAAAAAATCACACAAGTACAGATGAGGTATGTATGAACCAGTTGAATTCTTTGATTATCGAAGGAAATGTAACCAGAGCGCCCAAAACCCGCAGCACGCCGAACGGCTACAAGGTATGCACCGTTCCGATTGCAGTCAACCGCTTTTATAAGAACTTAGGAGGCGAAGGAATCAATGAAGTGTCTTATTTTAACATCGAAGCATTCGGAAAACTTGCCGATGCCTGTGAGAAGAACTGCGACAAAGGCAGAGGAATGCGCGTTGTGGGGCGGCTCAAGCAGAACCGCTGGACGACGGAGGAAGGAAAGAACACAAGCCGCGTTACCATTGTTGCTGAGCACGTTGAATTCAAAAAACGCTTCGCTCCTGCTGCCGCCACCTCAGAAGAGAAGCTTGCAGCAATCAAGGAAGCCAATATGTCTGCCCGCGCTCAGGAAGAGAGTCTGGCAGAGCAAGCTGAGTTTCAGGAGGAAGAAGCGGTCGCTTTTTAGGCTCTAGCCCCTGCGCCCTCTGCCCTTGCTGCCCGGCTTACCATTAAAGCCGCGGCCGTTGGCAGAGGCTCTGCGTCCTGAACCGGATGCATTCTGAGCGCCGCGCTGTCCTCGCGGGCGGGTTGCGCCAGAACCAGCCATTGCTCCGGCTCCGGGGGCAAAGCCCCTTCCCTTCTGCTGCATACGGGCGGCGGCGGCACGCTCATTGCTCGCCTTATATTCCTCAATCTGCTGGGGATTATAGAAGCCATCCTTCCAGTTGAAGCGGGAAATCTCTGGCAACACCTGCTTTTTGAGCAGCGAGCCGGAGATGCTCTTTATCTGATTCTTTGTAATCGAAACCTTGGAGAAATCGATGAGCATACGCTTGAAGCCCGCCTGAGAAAGGAATTCCGTCTTGTCAAGCAGAGAGAACGGCAGCTCCGGCATGACGAAAGTTCCGTCTGAGGAGCTTGCGACCTTGAATTCCGCGCCCTCTTTGTCAGAAAAGAACGTAAAGCCGTAGCTTTCTGGCAGTCGGAAGCGCATTCTGAACAGCGCCGGATACGCGAACACCGGCACAAGCACGCGCGCCCGTACGGACGGCTCAAAAGTTGCCTCAAGATTGCGGCGGGAATTCTCATACGGCATGACGAACGCGCCGATTCCCTGATTCTCAAACCATGACACAGCCCAACGGTTGAACGTGTACAAGTATGGACCTGCAATCACGTTCACAGCCTTGCCCTTTAGCAATTGAAGATGGGCTATGTTGTTCGCAACAAAATTACAATAACCAAGTTCTATGAGAGAGGAAAGCTCAGTGGCAAGTTGCTCCTCGCCAGCTGCCGGACAATATGGATCCAATGAAATGTAGATTGCCCTTTTTGAGAACGGCAGCACCGTCTTTGAATGAAGCAAATCGTATTTTGTGTCGTTCGTGAATTCCAAAATCAAGCGAACCGGGTGCAGCGCCTGCGCAAGGAACACGTCGGCAATCGTTGACACCTGAACGTAAATGCCTTCAGGAAAATAGGAAAGCTCACGGTCGCCGACCGGCGTAACATCAAGCACAGGAAGCGATTCGTCGGCGGGCTGGCGGCGGAAGTGCGACAGGTCGTTCGGCAGAACGCGCGAATAGCGCTTTGACATGGCTTTTATCTGAAGCAGATACACGCTGTCCTCCGGCTTAAAGCCCGCAGGAATATCTATCCACCGCTTACCGTCCGAATCAACCGTTACGTAGCGCACCTTGTGGCTTGCGCGTCCAGTGTCAGTTCTGGAATGAAGGCGGATTGAATCACCCGGATCGGGATCATAGGAGCCGCCTGTAAGCGTTGCCAGCACCACTCTAAGACTTTCTGGCGTTGCATCAGGCGCAGCATTTTTCTTCACGTCCTCAATAAGCTCGTCGGGGGCTTTTTTTGTGTTCCCGATTTTTCCAAGATAGATTCCAGTTCCGCCCGCCTGATCAGGATTCAGGATTTTTGCGCCGGCATTCTCAACACCCTCGCCGATTTCTTTAAAGCCATACCAGTAGTCGGTCTTTGAGCGAGCAAAATCCGAAGCAAGCATACGCTTTCCGGCGGCAACAGCACCCTTCCGGTCGTCTTTATAGTGGTCAATGACATAACGGTAGGCGGCAACGACGCTTCCGACGTATTCAGCACTCTTCATGCGTCCTTCAATCTTAAAGGAATCCACGCCTATATCGCACAATTCCGGGATATGCTCAATAAGCTGCATGTCGCACGGTGAAAAATAATAGCCCTGCTTGATTCCCTCGGAATATTCCGCAGTATAAAAGCGACGGCACGCCTGCGTGCACATGCCCCGGTTCGCGGATTTTCCGCCAAGGAAGCTTGAGAACAAGCAGAGTCCGCTTTCGCTCACGCAGAGCGCACCATGCACGAACATTTCTATCTGAGCCTTTGTGTGTTCCTTTATATAGCGTATTTCCTCAATCCCCAGTTCTCGTGCAACGACGACGCGGGTAAGCCCTTCCTTATGCAAAAGGTTTGCGGCGGCGGCGCTTTCCACGTTCATCTGAGTAGATGCGTGAAGCTCAAGATTCGGAAAGAATTCCTGACACATGCGGATAATGCCGGTGTCCTGAACGATAAGTCCGTCCGGACCGACCTTGTTCAAATACGAAAGCAAGCGGTACAGACGCTCTGTCTCCCATTCCTCGCAGACCGTATTGACGGTAACATAGATTTTCTTGTTCCGCTTGTGAACGGCATTCACCGCCGCCTCAAACTGATTCCACGCAAAATTAGAGGTTCTGAGGCGCGCATTAAAGCTTTTCAAGCCAAGATACACCGCATCAGCACCCTCGCCGATTGCAGCGTCCAGAGATTCAATATTACCCGCAGGCGCTAATAATTCACACATAGGGCGTAGTGTAGCATATTATTGATATTTTTTCTATATAAAGAAGATGCAAGGCATGGAAATCAATTTTTGATGTATAGGTATTAAAAAAATAGCTTCCAGTCGAAGT
>CAKZZR010000020.1 GCA_937885475.1 uncultured Treponema sp. | reverse complement strand
CCTTGATTTCAAAACGTAGAAGCCTTTACTAGGAAACCTAGAAGCCTTTATTACGAAACGTAGAAGCCTTTATTACGAAACGTAGAAGCCTTGACTACGATCCCTAGAAGCCTTGACTACACTTCGTAATAGCCTTGACTACGCTTCGGAATAGCCTTGATTAGGTTCCGGAATAGCCTTGATTACGTTCCGGAATAGCCTTGGCTAAACTTGCTAACAGCTGTGTCAAACACACGCCGTAAGAAAAAATTCCACTTTTTCCGCAGAAAAAAATCAATCTTTTGCGGGAATTTTCCGAAAATCGCATTTTTTTCCAAAAAACTTGAACAAAAGTCCATAAAATTTCTCATGTACTTTTTGACGGCGGGGCTGTAGACTGAGAGCATAAACAATATGTTCTTAGGAGGAACGATATGAAATTTAGGAAACTTGCTGTTATGTCTATGCTGGCTCTTGCCGCTGCCGGAACCATGTTCGCTGCGCCAAAGGCAAAGAAGACAAAGAAAACAAAACAGGCAAAAGTAAAGATGATCACCGTAGGCTATGCACAGGTTGGTGCTGAGTCTGACTGGCGTCTTGCCAACACGCAGTCCTTTAAGGACACGTTCACCGCTGCAAACGGCTACACACTGATTTTTGATGATGCGCAGCAGAAGCAGGAGAACCAGATCAAGGCAATCCGCAACTTCATCCAGCAGGACGTAGACTACATCGTTCTTGCACCTATCGTTGAGACCGGTTGGGAGACCGTTCTTCAGGAAGCAAAGAAAGCTGGCATCCCGGTTATCCTGTCTGACCGCGAGATTAAGGTTTCTGATTCCAGCCTCTATGTTGCATGGGTTGGCGGAAACTTCCTTCAGGAAGGCCGTGACGGCGTGGCATGGCTTGACGCATACCTCAAGTCCGTTGGCCGCTCAAATGAGGACATCAACATCGTAGACCTGCAGGGAACCATCGGTGCTTCTGCTCAGATTGGCCGCACCCAGGGTATTGAAGAGGGCATCCGCGCACGCAGCAACTGGCACCTCGTTGCCCAGCAGACTGGCGAGTTCACCCAGGCAAAGGGTCAGGAAGTTATGGAGTCCATCCTGAAGTCAACTCCTGATATCGACGTTGTGTTTGCAGAGAACGACAACATGGCATGGGGCGCCATCGACGCTATCAAGGCTGCTGGTTTTGTTCCTGGCAAAGACATCATCATCATCTGCTTTGACGCTGTGAAAGAGACCTTCAACCGCATCATCAGCACAGGCGAAATCAACTGCGCCGTTGAGTGCAACCCGCTCCACGGTCCTCGTGTAGCTTCTATCATTCAGGGTCTTCGCGTGGGCGATGTTCCTGCAAAGAAGCAGTATGTAAACGAGCTTGTGTTTGACCGCGACGGCATTGGCAATGCTCTGAAGGCTGCCGATATGCTGCCCACCCGCAAGTACTGATAAGCAAGCAGATTTTTGTAGCCATATAACGTAAGTTAGTGGATAAAGCCGGAGTTAATAGGAAGAAATTCCACTCCGGCTTTTATTTTCAAAAAAGGAAGAGAAGGTGTGATGATGGCAAATAACGTGCTGCTCTCAATGAAAAATATTTCCATGACCTTTCCCGGTGTGAAGGCCTTGCAGGGTGTGGACTTTACGCTTGGCCACGGGGAAATTCATGCGTTGATGGGAGAGAACGGGGCAGGCAAAAGTACGCTGATTAAAGTTCTGACGGGCGTGCACACGCGCGATTCCGGCGAGATTTATCTTGAAGGAAAAGAGATAAACAACCATTCGCCGGAGGAAGCCCAGATGAACGGCATAAGCACAGTGTTCCAGGAGGTGAACCTGTGTACGAATATTTCTGTGGCTGAGAACATCTTTGCAGGACACGAGCCGAAGAACAAGTTCGGCATGGTGAACTGGAAGCTGATGAATCAGAAGGCGAGGGAAGTCCTCGCGCAGGTAGGGCAGGAAAGCATAGACGTTACCCGCACGCTTGGCGATTATTCTGTGGCAATACAGCAGATGGTTGCCATTGCGCGGGCAATCAATTTTGAATGCAAGGTGCTTATCCTTGACGAACCGACGAGCTCCCTTGACGACCACGAAGTTGCCGAGCTTTTCAAGGTGATGAAGAAGCTCCGCAGCGAAGGCAAGGGCATCATATTTGTCACGCACTTCCTTGAACAGGTTTACGCGGTCTGTGACAAGATTACCGTATTGCGAAACGGCGAGCTGCAGGGACAGTTCACCATCAATGAGCTGCCGCGCCTCAAGCTGGTGCAGACCATGCTTGGCCACGAGGTTGCCGAGCTCGACAGCCTGCACAGCAACAACGCTGTTGAGGAGCGCAAGGATGTTCCCGTCATCCTCAAGGCGGTTGGACTCACGCACGACGGCACCATAAAGCCTTTCAGTGTGGAAATCAAAAAGGGAGAAGTCGTGGGGCTCACGGGCCTGCTTGGCTCTGGACGTTCCGAAATGGTGCGCGCAATCTATGGCGCGGACAAGCCTGACGGCGGCCAGCTCTTCTTCAACGGCAGCGAGCTCAAGGCAAAAGCTCCGATAGATTCCATCAAGCACGGCATGGCGTATCTGCCGGAAGACCGCAAGGCGGAAAGCATCATCGCGGACCTTTCTATCCGGGAAAATATGATGATTGCCCTGCAGGCAAAGACGGGCGTGTTCAAGCTCCTCCCCATGGCAAAGCAGATGGAGCTTACCAACAAGTACATAAAGGCGCTCAGCATCAAGACTCCTTCCACGGAAACGCTCATCAAGCAGCTTTCCGGCGGCAACCAGCAGAAGGTCATCATCGGGCGCTGGCTGGTGACAAATCCTGAATTCCTTATCCTTGACGAACCTACCCGCGGTATAGATGTCGGTACCAAGACAGAAATACAGAAGCTTGTCATCAAGCTTGCGGAAGAAGGAATGACGGTCGTGTTCATCAGCTCTGAGATTGATGAGATGCTCCGTACGGTGAACAAGCTCTGCGTCCTGCGCGACGGTGCCAAGGTTGGCGAGCTTATGAACAAGAACCTGACGCAGGAAGATGTGATGCGTGCTATTGCCGGAGGTGACAAATAATGGCTAACAAAGTAGAAATCCCCTCGATGCTGAACAAGCTGAAAAAAAGCCAGCTTTTGTTCCCCATCGTTGCCCTTGTGCTCATGCTGGTGATAAACGTCATCATCAACCATGACTTCTTCAAGATTTCCATAAACAACGGCGTGCTTTACGGCTTCATCATCGATGTGCTCAACCGTTCCTGCGAGCTCATCATCCTTGCGGTGGGCATGACGCTTGTAGTCGCTTCTTCCCGCGGTACGGATATTTCCGTGGGCGCGGTGATGGCGGTGTCCGGCGCAATCATCGTGCGCCTGCTCGGTTCAAGCTATGACGGCTATGCTATGCCGCTCTTCCTTGCCATCTTCTTTGGCTTGCTTGGCGGCATTGCCTGCGGTGCGGTAAACGGTCTCCTTGTGGCGCGTTTCAACATTCAGCCGATGGTGGCGACCCTTATCCTCTACACGGCGGGACGCGGCATTGCGCAGCTCATCAGCTCTAACGAGTCTGCGACGGGCGTCATCCTCTATGTGCGTATGGATTCCTTCAAGTGGATTGGCGGCTTCCTTCCCCATGTGGTTGTGCCTACGCCGATTTTCATAGCCATTCTCTTTGTGCTCATAACGCAGCTCTTCTTAAAAAAGACGGCGTTCTCCACCTATATCCAGACCGTTGGTATCAATCCAAAAGCGGGCCGGCTTGTGGGCA
>CAKZZR010000019.1 GCA_937885475.1 uncultured Treponema sp. | reverse complement strand
GGCGTGTTCATGCGGGCAGACGCACCAAGACCAAGCACATCCTGCATTGGAATTACCGCATAGTCAGCACAGGAAGCGAGCGCCGTTTTTATAAGAGCGCGGCATACCTCGCCGGAATCAGAGAGCTTTCGTGCCTCTGCCTTTTCTACCGTGCGGCCAAGCGCATACTCGGCGGCAAGCTGAACAGCCTCGTCGCTTGCGCTGTCAAGCCAGCCCTGCATGGTGTCGTTGTCGTGCGTTCCTGTGTATACAACGGCGTTGGTGTTGTACATATGCGGAAGGAACGCATTGACCATGCCGTCCTTGCCAGCTTCGTTGGGGTCAAAGGCAAACTGAAGCACCTTCATTCCCGGGAAGCCCGCGTCGTCGCGCAGCTTGCGCACGCCGTCCGTGATTACACCAAGGTCTTCGGCAATAATAGGAAGCGTTCCCAGCGCCTTTTTAATTGCATTGAACAAGTCGATGTTCGGCCCAGGAATCCATTTTCCGTTTACGGCAGTTGGGTCGCCATACGGAATTGACCAATATGCCTCAAATCCGCGGAAGTGGTCGATACGCACAACGTCAACCAGCTTTGTCATGCGTTCGGTGCGCTTTACCCACCAGGAATAGTTGTCTTTTTTCATCGCATCCCAGTCGTAGAGCGGGTTACCCCAAAGCTGACCGGTTGCAGAAAAGTAATCCGGCGGAACACCGGCAACCTTCTTTGGAATGCCGTTCTTATCAAGCTGGAAGAATTTCTGGTTTGCCCAAACGTCAGCAGAGTCCGCGGCAACAAAAATCGGGATGTCGCCGATAAGTGAGATTCCCTTGCCATTAGCATATGCTTTGAGCGCGAACCACTGTTCCGCAAAGAAGAACTGAATTACCTTTATCTGCTCTATGTTCTCCGTATGCTCGGCGTTCCATTTTGAAACGGCATTTGGCTCGCAGGAAGCCAAATCCTTTGGCCAGAACGCGTTCCACATCTGGGCAATGCCGATTACGCCCTGTTTTTCAGCCTCTTTATCATAGAAGGATTTGATGCTGGTGAAGTTTGCATAGTTGTCAAGCCATGCAGAATTGTCATTCTTGAACGCCTCGTAGGCAACACGGCTCTTTTTGTCCGCATTCTTAAGGAAGTATTCCGCGCACTTGAACAGCACGGGCATTTTCCACCATACCACGGAACCGTACTCAACAGGACCTTCGTTCTTTATGTAATCGGCAGGCGCAATGTCATTTTTGTCTGCCCAGCCTTTTTCTGCAAGTGAATCCAAGTCGATGAGCAAGGGATTTCCTGCAAACGTAGAAAAAGAGGCATACGGAGAGTCGCCGTAGCCAGTAGGTCCAATCGGAAGAATCTGCCACAACGTCTGATGAGCCGACTCAAGCCAATCTACAAATTCATAGGCCGCTTTACCAAGCGTACCAATACCAGGAGTACCCGCAAAAGATGTGGGGTGCATTAAAATACCGCTGCTTCGTTTCATAATGAAAACATTGTAGTACAGCAAGTCTAAAAAGTAAACGAAAAAAAAGCGGATGTCTAATAAGATGACAGTGAACGGTCATTGAGCCTGTCGAAATGACCATGTACACTATATATGGTGGTTTACTTCGTGCTCTTACGAGTCGACAAGCTCAACCACCGAGATTCCATCTTTTTAGACACCCGCCTTTATCTCAGCATATGCAGATTACAGTACGCAAATCGGTACGAATGTCTCTGCCTTTAGGCTTGCGCCGCCAATCAAACCACCGTCAATGTCCGGCTGAGCAAGAAGTTCCGGCGCATTGGAAGCCTTCATAGAGCCGCCGTACTGGATGATTACTTCGTCAGCTACTTTCTGATTGTAGAGTTTTGCGATGTAGCCGCGGATGAACTTGTGAATTGCCTGCGCGTCAGCTGGGGTTGCAGTCTTACCTGTTCCGATAGCCCAAACCGGCTCGTAAGCGATTGTTACGTTCTTCATCTGCTCTTCTGTAACGCCTGCAAGACCTGCGCTAAGCTGGAAAGCGCAAACCTGCTCAGCCTCGCCCGCCTCGCGCTCGCTCAAAAGCTCGCCAATGCAGAGGTCAACTTCAAGACCGTCGTTAAGCGCCTTGCGAACCTTTTTGTTGATAAGCTCGTCAGACTCGCCGATTTCGTGGCGGCGTTCTGAGTGGCCGAGGATTACGCACTGGCAACCGATATCCTTAAGCATTGCTGTAGAAACTTCGCCTGTGTGTGCTCCGTTGTCCGTAGCGGCGCAGTCCTGCGCTGCCAAAATGATGTTGCTTCCCTTTACAACCTGTGCTACTGCATCAAGGTATACAAAAGGAACTCCAATCATGTATTTGTTAGTTTTTCCCTTCAACTGCTCAACAAGGTCTTTTGCCAAAGCCACGGCCTCAGCCTTAGTTGTGTTCATCTTCCAGTTTCCGGCAATATAATGTGTACGTGCCATAATTTTCCTCTATCGATATAAATTTAGGAGAGATCGGAAGAGCGTCGTGT
>CAKZZR010000018.1 GCA_937885475.1 uncultured Treponema sp. | reverse complement strand
CCCCGCCGCAAGAAGCGGGGTATTTTAGACTCTCCGCACGAATAATCCGATTGGCGTTCCATTATGAAAGATTTTGACTATTCAAGGCAGACATTCTATCTATTCCTCTTTTTTGCCGTCATACTTTCAGGCGTAATCCTGAAGGTTACGGCATCGTTCTCTCTTCCGCTTACAATCGCAGTTCTTTTGTCCTGCGTTTTCTATCCAATCGTGAAGAATCTGAACCGAAAGATACATCTGCCGTGGATTGCAGGAATCATCATAATGGCAACACTCTTCGTCATTCTCATACTGCTGCTTTCCACGATTATCGGAACAAGCCTTTCGACAATCTACGGGCAGTATCCAAAATATGAGAGCAGGTTTCTTTCAATCTACAAGGTTTTTGCAGAAAAATTCCATATTCAGTTCTATGATGACAAAAGTTTTGTGGAGAACATGTGGAGCCAGCTCAAGGTACGGGAATTCGTTCAGACAATTGCCCTTGCATTTTCCGGAAACGTCATCTCGTTCACCAAAAATCTTATGACTATCCTGCTGTTCTGCGTATTCCTGCTGATTGAGATGAAAACCGGAACCGAAAAAATCTACGCCATCGCACAAGTAAAGCTGTCCGACCGAATCCGGCGCATAATCCGCAAGGTCATCATTGAGACCGTAAACTACATCTCGATAAAATTCTTCATCTCACTGATTACAGGCCTCCTCGTGTTCCTGCTGCTCGCCATACTCCGGCTTGATTTTGCCATCATGTGGGCTTTTCTTGCGTTCGTCATGAATTTCATACCGACATTCGGTTCAATTATTTCCGTAGGACTGACGACGCTGTTCGCGCTGCTTCAGTTCTACCCCAGCCCATTCCCCATTATATTCATTCTTGTCATGATGACCGTAATCAACATGGTGCTTGGAAACATCGTTGAGCCGCGCATTGAAGGAAAAAATCTGGGGCTTTCTCCTTTCGTAATTTTGGTAAGCCTTACGTTCTGGGGCTGGATGTGGGGCTTTGTGGGCATGATTCTTGCCGTGCCGATTATGGTAATCCTTAAGATTATCTGCGAGAATGTCTCATATCTTCATGGAATCGCGATTCTGCTGGGAAACAAACCAACCGAAACGCAAAAGGAGCTTTCCTCAAGCGAAGAATGAGAACTCGCCTAGGCAATTGGCCGCAACTTTCTAAATGAACAGCGTGCTCGTAGCCTTCTCATAAAGGAAGCGGCAATCCTCCTCCTTCAGGCTCGTATAATGGCAGTCAGCGGCAAAGCGTGTTCCATCGCTACTTTCATAGATGGTATCTATTTTGCCAGTGACGAACACGCTGCGAACGACGGCAGGCGCCTCTTTCATGGCAAAGAACATGTTGAGCGGGTACTCGCTTCCTTCCGAAAGGCTCAGCGCGTCATTTTTCTCAAAGCCCAGAACAATCCGCTCATGATTCACGAACAGAATGTCAAACGGCTTTACCCTGCCCTGCACGGCCTCCATAAGCACAAGCTTTTCCTTAACAAAATAATTGCAGATATTGATTAGCTGCACACCGTTTCCTGCGCGACCGTTCTTGCGGGCAAGCGGAACGAATTTCTCCAGATATTCCTTTGCCGCCTGCTGCTCGGGCAAATCAATTGAGCTCCAGACCGGGCGCGTAAAAAGCTCTATTCCGTCGCAGGGAACGCATGAAAACTGAACCTCGCCGTGATTTGAATAATACAGCGTCGCCGAAAAATCGTATTTTTTTTCTACGACTGCATCCTCAATCTTAAAAATCTCCTTTGGGATGACGATTGCAGGACCGGAACTTACGGCTTTCATGACGGAAGTAAAATACAAGCCCACGCGGTTGAAGTAGAATTCAACTTTCACGACCTTTCCGGTCAAATCTGAGACGGACGACGGCACGTTCTGAAGCAGGATTATGCCTTCCTTGAGCACGGAGACGTTCGCCGCCTCGATTGAAACAGAAAAAACCTCTGAAGAAAGCGGGCGGATTTCGTCGGCATCTACAGCCGTCTCGTCAACCGGCGTTACCGTAACGGGAACGTTTCCGTCCACAAGATATTTCAGCACCAGCTCGCGCTCAATGCCGGTTAAAAGCCTTTGCTCCATCTATTTCTTCCCCCATTTTTGAATAAGAAGCGCGTCTATCTTGAACTGAGAAGCGCTCCGCACATACAAAAGCACGTCAAGGTAGCCATACGCACAAAAAAGCCGCACCGGAATCTGAAACTCGCTGCCATCTGCAAACGGCTCGCCATACAGCCACGAAGAAAACAGAGGGTTTTCCGCCTCCACGTCAGGAAAATCCTTTGAAAAAGCTTCCTTCCATTGCATCTTCACATCATACATAAAGAGCGGGAGCACAAACGCCGATTCCGAAGTAAACAGTTCCTGCGAGAACGACCACGCGGCAACACTTGTGCAGAATGAATCAAGAAACGTGCGGAGTTCCGCAGAAATATCGCTGGTATCAAGGCTTCCAAAGCCCTCAAGAATGGGATACACAGGCGTTCCCTGAGAAGAAAGGCTCATCACAGAAAGCGGCTCAAGGCGCAGGGTGTCGGCGGCGCCATTATTCTTCTTTGTATCGATAAGCAGTCGCACGCTTTCCAGCTCACGCGTCCACAGCACGGAATCATCGCGGCGCGACGTGCTTTCTTTTATTGTCGTTTCCTCAGAAAAAAACTTTTCTCCGCCGCTTCCATTTGAGCAGGAAAAAAACAGCAGGGAAAGCGAAACACAGGCTATCAGACAGAATATACTTTTCATTTTGCAAATCATTATAGCATATTTATTGAAAAAATATACAATTAACACTACACTTTTCAATATAATTTAGTTTATGACAGGGGTACCACATGGCTCTTACACTTGCAGAAAAAATCCTTCAGGCACACATCGTTCCTGAGGCATGCAGCGACACAAAATTTACAAAAGGCGAACCTATCGCCCGGGGTGAAGATATCGCAATCAAAATTGACCAGACATTGACACAGGATGCAACGGGTACAATGACATACCTTCAGTTTGAGACAATCGGCATTCCTCGTGTAAAGACAGAGCTTTCTGTCTCTTATATTGACCACAACACACTTCAGACGGACTTTAAGAACATGGACGACCACCGCTACTTGCAGTCAATCGCCGCAAAGTACGGTCTTTACTTCAGCCGTCCAGGAAACGGAATCTGCCATCAGGTTCACCTTGAATGCTTCGGAAAACCTGGAAAAACCTTGCTGGGAAGCGACAGCCACACTCCAACTGGTGGCGGTATCGGAATGATTGCCATCGGTGCCGGCGGACTTGACGTTGCAGTAGCAATGGGCGGTGGAGCATTCCACCTTGCAATGCCAAAAATCTTTGGTGTAAAACTTACAGGAAAGCTTAAGAAGGGTGTCGGTGCAAAGGACATCATCCTTGAGGTTCTCCGCCGCGAGACTGTAAAGGGCGGAACGCTTGCAATCTACGAATACTTTGGAGAAGGCGTTGAGACTCTTACAGTTCCTCAGCGCGCTACAATCACCAATATGGGGGCTGAGCTTGGTGCAACCTGCTCAATCTTCCCTTCTGACCAGAAGACAAAGAAATTCCTTGAGAGCATGGGCCGTAGCTCAGACTGGACAGAGCAGAAAGCTGACGAAGGAGCCGTTTACGACAAGCTCATTGAAATCAACCTTGACGAACTTGGAGCTCTTGCAGCCTGCCCTCACAACCCTGATGTAATCAACACCGTAAAAAGCCTTGCAGGAAAGAAAGTCACTCAGGTAGTAATCGGAAGCTGCACGAACTCTTCTCTTGACGACCTTGAGAGTGTTGCCGCAATCGTAAAAGGAAAGCACATCGCCCCAGGAGTGGAAGCCGGAATCGCTCCAGGAAGCCGCACCACCCTTCTTATGGCAAGCAAGGCAGGAATTCTTGAAGACCTTATCGAAGCAGGCTTCCGTATCCTAGAAAGTGCCTGCGGTCCATGTATCGGTCAGGGATTTGCTCCAAACAGCGAAGGAGTAACTCTCCGCACATTCAACAGAAACTTTAAAGGACGAAGCGGTACAGCAGATGCAAATGTTTACCTTGTAAGCCCTGAGACAGCCGCAGCCGCTGCAGTCACAGGAGTATTCACGGAACCAGAGACAATGAACTATGAGGACCCAGCATACATCAGCGGCGTCCGCGTGAGTCTTTTGGACGGAAAAGATGCCCGCCTTTCAAGCGAGGCTGTCCTTGAATGCGCTACTAACCGAGGAATGATTATTCCACCGCTTCCACAGGAAGAAGCAGAAAAAGTTGAGATTCTGCGCGGTCCAAACATCAAGCCGTGTCCAAAGTGCCGTGACTATGAGCCAAGCCTCAAGCTTCCAGTCCGTCTCAAGGCAGGAGACAACGTTTCAACGGACGACATCATGCCGGCCGGAGCAAAGGTTCTTCCGCTCCGCTCAAATATCCCGGAAATCAGCAAGTTCACTCTTACACGCCTGGACGAAACCTTCTACACACGCAGTGAGGAAGCAAACTTTGCAAACTGTGTTGTAGTCGGTGGCGAGAACTATGGTCAGGGCTCAAGCCGTGAGCACGCAGCCCTTGGACCTATGTACCTTGGAGTCCGCGCTATAATCACAAAGAGTTTTGCCCGAATCCACAAGGCAAACCTCATAAACTACGGAATTATTCCGATGAATTTTGTAAATCCAGAAGACTATGATATAATCAAACAAGGTGATGTTCTTGAAATCACGAACATTGAACAAGCCTTGAGCACAGGATGCGAGTTCAACATTGTTTGTAACGGAAAGACAATCAAAGGAACGAACGACCTTGCTAAGCGCAGCCGCGACATTCTCAAGCAGGGTGGATTGGCAGCCTACACAAGAAACGGAGGAAACTAAAAGATGAATGTACATAACTTGATGGAAGAATATGTAGCCGAACGCGTTGAGGAAACCTATGGGCAGTTGAACAAAAAACGCCCGGAATGGCTTATCTGCGACTGTGAAAGCTGCCGGCTTGATGTTACAAGTTATGTACTGAACAAGGTTCACCCCCACTACATAGTCTCTGGACGAGGTGCCGTATACACGACGCAGACGCTGTTTGACAAGCAGCTTAGCGCCGACGTAGACGCACTCGTCCTTGAGGGCGTGCGCAAAATTGCGTCCACCATGCGCCCTGACCATCAGATTATCGCCGTGCAGAGCATTCTTGAGGACAACGACAAGGACGGTCCGGCGTTCAACTTCCCGGTAATGACGGGAACGGTTCTGAACGGCGCGGGCGGCAGTGAGCATATGGCGTCGTTCGATTATGCCTATAAGCTGGAGGCTGTTCGTGACTGGCTGTTCCGGCATTCTC
>CAKZZR010000017.1 GCA_937885475.1 uncultured Treponema sp. | reverse complement strand
GAGAAGGCAGAAAAGCCGTCCCGCCCTGCAAAGGCTGAAAAAAACGAAAAGCCGGAGAAGAGCACAAAAAAAGAGGCTGCATCCGGTTCCGTTCTGGGAGAAAAGACGCTGGAAGAGGCAAGGCTCAATGGCTAACAGAATCATCGTGTCCGTTCAGGAAAATTTTCAGGAGCCGGAATGGCTTTGCCGCGTGGAACCATTCCTTTCCCGCGCGATGACATCGCTCGGCTATGACGGAGAGGAGCTTTCAGTGCTGTTCTGCGGCGACCAATTCATGCAGGAGCTGAACCGCACCTACCGCGGCATTGATGCGCCAACCGACGTGCTTTCTTTTGAAAACGGCGACGAATACACCGACGATGAGGGAACGTGGCTCTGCGCTGGCGACATCATCATCAGCACGGAAACGCTGCCAAAAAACGCAGCCTATTTTGAGGTTGATGAGAACACCGAGCTCAAGCGTCTTTTGGTGCACGGTCTTCTGCATCTGAACGGCATGGATCACGGCGAGGAGCATATTGAGAAGGACACAGCTCCTGAATGCGAAATGCTCGTTCTGCAGGAAAAAGTGCTTGACCAATTGAAAAATGAAATCATAATTAGATAGATATTATTATAGAAAAAAGGATTCACATGAGTTTTTCGTTATTCAAACACAAAAAAACGGCAAAATCAGAGGCGACCGGAGAAGAGCTTTCGCCCGAGCAACAGAAAATTCTGAACGAAGAAAAAAAGGAAATGATACGCGGCATTGAGGATTTGAGCCAGACCTCCGTAAAAGAAGTCATGGTTCCCCGAATCGACGTGGATTTTATTTCCGTGGACACGCCCGGCGACGAGCTTATCGCCAAGGTGCGAGAAAGCGGCCATTCCCGCTTTCCGGTGTACAGCGAATCCATAGACAACGTAATCGGCGTTCTGTACGTAAAGGACCTTATCTATTCATTCCAAAAAAAGCAGCCCCTTGAGCTTGATAAAATCATCCGCAAGGCATATTTTGTGCCAGAAAGCAAGCGCATTGACACCCTGCTTAGAGAATTCAAGCGGCGGCACCTGCACATTGCAATCGCCATCGACGAATACGGCGGCATTGCCGGCATCATCACCATGGAAGACATCATTGAGGAAATCGTAGGCGACATTCAGGACGAATTTGACAACGAGCGCGAGGACATCATCACAATCGGTGGCGACATGTGGCTGTGCGATGCCCGCGTGGATTTGGACGACGTAAACGAGGAGCTTGGCGCGGATTTTCCGTCAGAGGACTTTGACTCGCTGGGCGGCTTTGTGTTCGACCTGTTCGGAAAAATCCCCGTCAAATTTGAAAAAACCTCATGGAACGGCTTTGACTTCATCGTGCAGGATATGGAAGGTCACCGAATCAACATGATAAAAATTATCCGCCGGGCAGAAAAAGAGCCGGAGGAAGAACATGAAAAAGAATAAAAAAGAATCTGCCCTGCTCGCCCTGAGTGCCGCATTTTTGCTTTCCCTCATCCCGCTGCATGCGGAGGAAGGAACGGCAAAAACATTGTTTGACAAGGCGCTCGCAGAGGAGCAGAACGAAAGCTGGTACACGGCAAGCCAATTCTATATGGAAGCCCTGCAGAAAAATCCGGTGTATGCCGACGCATGGTTTCATCTTGCGCGTTGTTCATACGAGCTGGGAGAATTTGACCTTGCGCTTACCCGTCTGGACGAGGCAGAAAAGCTTTCAAAGGGCGACAACGCAATTCAGAACCTGCGCGGCATGACCTTTATTGCGATGGGGCGATTTTCGGACGCACGCGCGATTTTTCAGGGAATCCTAAAACGAACGCCCAACGACATAGACGCCCGCTTTGGACTTGCGGAGCTTGACTTGTTTGACGGAAAAATCTCCGGCGCAGAAAAGCAGTACACAGAAGCGCTCAAGCGTCAGGCAGAAAACAGAAAGGCGCTCCTCAGCCTTGCGCT
>CAKZZR010000016.1 GCA_937885475.1 uncultured Treponema sp. | reverse complement strand
CTGTAGTCTGACCTGCTATAAGAGAGTTATGCGCTATTCTGTACCAGCCGTATCTTTGTTCAAGTGTTGATTTTCCCCATGATTCAGAAACTTCATTGCTTGGATTTGTAATTTTTGCATACGCATCAGATTCTGTAATATTATCATTTGTGTTTTTGGTAGTACGACCATAGTAATCTCCAAAGAACGTCGCTATTTGTTCCTCTGTTGAAGCGTCATTATACCAATTCTTTTTCTTTGTTTTTTCGATTGAACCATGCTTAAAGCGAATTTCGTCATTTATGTCATCATAATAAGCAAGGTAGACTGTCGTTTTTTCATCAGATGCCGTAGTTGTTACAAGAGATGGGGATTTTATTCGTTCTTTGTTAAAGTTTCTGTCGACTTGCCACTTATTGCTGCTATCTTTGTAATAGTCTGCCTGAGCAATGTATTCAAGACGGAACTGATTCTTTCCGTAGTCATAACCATTTACAGTTAAATCTGCCTGTCCCCATCTGCTTGTCATGATTCTGAATTGGTCTGCCCTATCGTCCGCGATGTCTCCGCCGGCGGCGGTTGCGTATGAGTTGCCCAGGGAGTCGTAGGTCAGTCCTACGCTCGTCCAGAAGTCGTAGCCTCCAATCCAATGCTCGTAGGAGCGCGTTTTTCCGTTCGGCATGCTGAAGTACAGCGTTCCGTTTACAAAGGCAAAGCCTATGTCGTGGGTTACTGGGTTTATAGCCATTACGGGTTGTGTTGCGTATCCGTTCTTTGGCTGTACAGCCTTTGGTGTAATCTGCCATACGTCAAATACAATGTCGTCGGTAAGCAGGTTGTTGTTGTCGCCGTTGGGCTGGCGGTTGTAGTAGTTGTCGTAGGCGGCTTTGCTGCCGGTCTTTGCGATTGTGCCGCTGTAGGTGTATGAGCCTTTTGCGTCGTTCTGGTTTTTGTTGTTGAGCGCGCTTACGCCGTTTACGATAAGGTCATATGCTCCGGATTCTGTAAGCTCTGAGATTGAAAGCGTCGTCTGCGCGCCAAGATTGTAGCCGCTGAGCGTTACGGTCTCGTCGTGCTGAACGGCGTAATGACCGGCGGCGGTGCGGTTGTAGACGCTGGGGTTGTTCTTTTTGAGCGAGGAAAGCGCGGTGCTTACGCCATTTACATAAGGAACCACGTCAACCCGGCAGTATGGCGTGTTTGTTTCGCTCCATGCCGCTCCGCTTGTGTTGGTGTCGCTTGATGCGGACGTTTTGGACGTGTAGGTTATTTCGCCGCCGGAAACGCTCGGCGTTCCCCTGTCCTGTGCCTGAAGGCGCACCTCTACGTCCGTTCCTGCCACACCGCTTAAAAGCTCGGTGTTTATTGCAAGTTTAAAGCGAACAACGTTGTATTCGTCCTCGTCGGTGGTGTCCTCAATGTCATCAATGTTAATCTGTACGCCCTGCGTTGCAAGCGTTGTGTTTGCCGGTGTCCATGTGCTTCCGGTTTTAAAGAAGGATGCCACGGACAGAAACCGTACTTCTCCGTTCGCTTTCACAGGAAACAGATTTGAGTTCCGCATGGTAGGCTCTTCCGATAATATCGCCTGCCCCAATGCCCTCCTTAATACAATCGTTGCGGAAGAATTAAGCGAATTTACTGAAATACTTACTCCTTTTAAGGATTCCGAACACTTTGAGACAGAAGTCAAAAAACTCCTTAAAGACGTTCTCAAAAAACACAGACGTATTATCTTCAACGGTGACGGCTATTCTCATGAATGGGTTGAAGAAGCCCACAGAAGAGGTCTGCCTGATTTCCCGTCAACTGTTGACTGTCTGCCTCACTATACAGATGAGAAAAATCTGAAAATGTTCAAAAAGTTCGGCATATACAACGAAAACGAACTCAAAGCCCGTACAGAAGCTTATCTCGAAAAGTATTCCAAGACTATCAGGATTGAAGCCCGTACTATGATTGAAATGGCAAGAAAACAACTCCTCCCAGCTACTCTTGACTATGTTGATACCCTTGCAAATTCCATTATAACCAAACAGAAAGCCAGTCTTACAACTTACACTGACGAAAAAATGGCTCTCAAACTTAATGACCTCGCTGACGCTTTCTATGAATCTATCGAAAATCTTGAACAGCAGGTCAACAGGGCTTGCGAAATAAAGGAAATTCTTCCGCAGGCACGTTTCTTCCATGATGTAGTTCTTGCGGAAATGGAACGTATGCGTACAACTTCCGACACTATAGAAAGAATAATGCCTTCTTCAAAATGGCCTATACCTGACTATTCCGCTATTATTTACAACGTCTGAAAATATAAAGAACCTCTGACTTTTACAGGGGTTCTGTCTTTTGTGAAGTTTAGATGAAAAATGTTTCCCTTGGCTAAGATTCTATTGATTTTATTTTCCGAAAGTGCTATAATATAAATTGTCCCTAAAAGGAAAATTTTACAGAAAGAAGTGTTCTATATGACAAAAATTACTATATTTTCAGGATTTCTCGGAGCAGGTAAAACTACTCTCATTAAAGAATTTTGCCGTGACAAAGATACTATATTTTTCTCTGCTGAGGTTAGTAATGATAAATCCAACTTGGACAAATTCTCTGATGTAGTTTTTACTCATTACAATGAAACAATGCTGCAACCTTTTTCTGCTTGGGAAAATGCCTTTAATTTCATCCACGAAAGGCAAATGGATAATCCTCTCATTTTGGTTTTAGACGAATTCCCTTACTTAGCTGATAAGAATCCTGCTCTGCTTTCTACTTTGCAACATCTTATTGACCATAAGTTACAACACGGAAAGATATTTCTAATTCTTTGTGGCAGTTATATTGGATTTATGGAGAAAGAAGTCTTAGGTTCTAAAAGTCCTTTGTTCGGTAGACGTACATCTCAATTACAATTAAAGCCTCTTAACTATTTAGAAAGCTGTAAATTCTTGTCGAGCTTTTCATTTGAAGAACAACTTATGTTTTATGGTACTCTTGGCGGTACTTCATTATATTTAAGCAGA
>CAKZZR010000015.1 GCA_937885475.1 uncultured Treponema sp. | reverse complement strand
TAGGCGCCTTTATCAGCAGCACGTTGAATACGCCCCTCTCTGCAAGCTCGGAGTGAGCGCAGGGAAGCTTTATCACTCCGCACAGAGTGTGCAAATTGGAAACGGCTCCGAAAATGTACTCGTCTTCATATATCCTGCCGTTTGCGGAGAGCCTCAGCCTGTGCGGCTGATTGCGTTTAATCTCTTTAAGCCCGTCGACAACGTACGCGGAAAACCCGAGCCTGTTCTTTTTAGCCTGATCGGTCGTGTAGCCCAACCATGAAAAAGCTCCGAAAAACGCGGTGCCGACAAAACACCTTTCGCCAAACGAGCCCACATTCAGCATTACAGTGTCCCCTGAAGCCGCCCGCTCTGCCGCTTTGAGGATATTCTTCGGTATCCCGCAGGCGGAAGCGAAATCGTTCTGTGTACGCCGCCACGCGTTCATCCTGACGACAAGGCTGCATCTCAGGCTGCTGGAAAAGGAATTCCGGGTAAGCCGTTTGTAGGCGGTAAGCCTTATGCCGACGAGGGAATCCTTGCGGCGGCGTATATCTGTGGCGTGCGTAAGTGCTATGCGTGCGGCGGAAGCCAGGCGATTGCTGCCGTGGCATACGGAACGGAGACCATTCCTTCGGTTGATGTCATTGTTGGCCCTGGCAATAAATTTGTTGCTGCCGCAAAAAAACTCGTGTTCGGCAAGGTCGGAATAGACATGGTTGCCGGACCTACCGAGGTGTTCATCATTGCGGACTCCTCTGCAAATCCTGCGTGGGTTGCCGCGGACTTGCTTGCTCAGGCGGAGCATGATGTTGTCGCGCAGCCGGTGATGGTAACGACTGATGAGGCGCTTGCTCAAAAGGTAAGCGATGAGATAGAAAAGCAGCTTGCGGAGCTTTCTACCCGGCAGACGGCGCGAGAAAGCATTGATTCGTGCGGGCGCATAATCCTTGTGGATTCCTTGGAGCAGGCAGCGGAATTTGCCAACAGAAAGGCGCCTGAGCATCTGGAGCTTGCGATGGAAGCGGGGGAAGACCGCGATAAGGTCGCTTCGCTTGTGCGCAATTACGGCTCCCTGTTCATCGGCCACAGCGCCGCGGAGGTGTTCGGCGATTATGCCGCCGGACTGAACCACACGCTGCCTACCAGTGGCTCCGCGCGATACACCGGCGGACTCAGCGTGCGCGTGTTCCTAAAGACGGTTACCACGCTTCGTGCGGAATCTGGCTCAGAGGGAATGAAGAACAGCGCTTTGGCTGCGGGTGCCTTGGGCGACGCGGAAGGTCTTGCCGCACACGCGCGCGCGGCGCGAATCCGCTTATAAGAGGTCAATATGAGAATTACAAAACTTGGTGAAGAAATTTTACGGCAGGTTGCTTCTCCTGTAGAAAAGGAAGAGATAAATGACGAGCTTCGCGCATTCATAGATGAAATGTTCGACGCTATGATAGAGGCGGACGGCGTAGGGCTTGCAGGTCCGCAGGCAGGAATCAGCAAGCGCCTGTTTGTCGTCATTGCCGACGACGACGTGCGCCGCGTGTTCATAAATCCACAGATAATTTCTACCAGTGCGGAGCTGTGCGACTACGAGGAAGGCTGCCTCAGCGTTCCGGGTGTGTACGAAAATATAAAACGTCCTGCAAAGGTTACGGTTCAGGCGTTCAATGAAAAAGGTCGCCCCTTTACGCTTGAGGCGGAAGGACTTCTGGCGCGGATTATCCAGCACGAATATGACCACCTTGAAGGAAAGCTGTTCATTGACCGGGGCGACCCGGACTTTGCCCAAAAAACGACGGAGCAGTTCAAGCGGCGTGCTGAGCGGGCAGAAAAAAAACGTGCCGAGCGCGAGGAAAAGGCGCGCCGGATAGCTGCAAAAAAGGCGGCAAAGGCAAAATAACGCCTGCATTGCCTTTCAGATTTTAGAATAAGGACGGAATTGAATTTCATGCTGCGGATTTTATATGCAGGAAGCCCGGACGCTTCCGCAGTTACATTGCAGAATCTTCTTGAAAAATCAGCCGGAGCGGACTTTATGGTGTGCGGCGTGCTTTCCAATCCGCCGAGCGCAAAGGGGCGGCATAAGACACCGCTTCCAACGCCGGTTGCCGCTCTTGCTGCCGAGCGCGGGCTTCCCGTTCTTACGCCGGAGCATTTGGACGCGGAATGCCGGGCGGCGGTTTCCACCTTGCAGCCGGATATTCTTGTGTGCTTTGCATATGGCCATATATTTGGACCGAAATTCCTTTCGCTTTTCAAGTACGGCGGCATAAACCTTCATCCGTCGGCGCTTCCACAGTACCGTGGTTGTACGCCGGTTAACGCCGCCATCTTAAACGGCGACGCGGAAACAGCGTTTTCCGTGCAGACGCTCAGCCTTAAGATGGACGAGGGCGACATCCTTGCTCAGGTTCGCGTTCCCTTGGACGGAACGGAAACCGCCGGCTCGCTTTTAAATGATGCGGCCGTGCGTGGCGCGGACTTGATTTGCGCCCTTCTTGCAGAAACCGCAAAAAATGCGGCGCTTCCCGCTGGTACGCCACAGAGCGGGGCAGCCTCTTATACCGGCATAATCACAAAGGACGATGCGCGGATCAAGTGGGCGCTTTCCGGCAAAGAAATTGACTGCGCCGTGCGCGCCTATAGCCCGGAGCCGTGCGCATGGACGGAAGAAAACGGCGCGCCGCTCAAAATTCTTGCGGGCATTCCAGTTTCAGAGGAAAAAGCCGGCGTGCTTGGCATAACGGACTTTTCTGCAGTTCCAGGCACCGTCTGCGCCTACATCAAATCAGCAGGAATCCTCGTTCGCTGCAAGGACGGCTTTTTTGCCGTTACGGAGCTTCAGCGGCAGGGCAAAAAGCCGATGGACTATAAATCCTTCATGAATGGCGTTCACAATTTTGAAGGCACGTTGCTCAATTGAATCTAACGCCGCAAATATGGTAGTATGAGGACATGGAAAACAATATTGTAGATAAAATCAAATCAACCGGGGACAAAATCAAGGACGTGAAGGTGGAGCGCGTTTCTGTTTCTTCCTATTTTGAAGCCCTCCAGTCCAACGGAAAAACGTTCATAGCAACGGTCATTGCCGCTGTTGTAGTCATGATTTTCTTTGCGATGGTTGTTTTTTTTCTTCATGTAAGGGGACCCGAGGAAGTCATGGTGCCGGAGGTTCGCGGAAAGGAGCTGACCGACGCTCTGCTTGAGATGCAGAAAAAGGAGCTTTATCCAAAAATCACCATGCGCTATTCAGAAATTCCCGGCGATAAGGGAACTATCCTTGACCAGAATCCAAGCGCAGGCTCAATCGTAAAGGGCTACAGCCGCGTGTCTCTTGTTGTAAGCCGTGGCGTAATCATAGATCATGTTGAAAATTACATCGGGCAGAATTACGACGAGCTGAAGATGAACCTTCAGACGCTGTTTGCCGGAACGACGACTCCGCTCATTGTGCTTGCGCAGCCGGAATATAAGCCGGATATTTCTGCGGCGGGAACAATCCTTGAGCAGGATCCGCCGGAGGGAACCGATATTTCGGAGCCGGTAACGCTTACGCTCGTTGTAAGCCGCGGTCCTTCCTTTGAAAATACCCGCGTTCCGCGTCTTATAGGAACCTCCGTGAACGACATGCTCCAGACCGTTGCGCGAAGCCGCATCGTATTTGACTTTACCGCGCGAACCGCTTCCAATGGCGAGAAGCCTGGAACGGTCATTGCGCAGCAGCAGTTTGACGGCGACTTCATTCCGAATTATTCACACATGGCGGTTGAGATGGCGTTCCCTGCCGGAGAATTTGAGGACGACGTGTATGGCATTTTCTCTGCGGAGCTTACCGAATATCCGTATCCTGTTCCTATGCGGCTTGATGCATCAACGTCCGATGGAAACACATACACGCTCGTAAACTTCATGCACACCGGCGCTTCGCTTACATTGCCCTATGCGGTTCCAAAGGAAACGACGCTCACGCTGTATGTTGTTGATAAAGAACAGAAAAAAATAATCGTACACTAATTCGGGAAAAAAAATGGTAAAAACAAAAATCTGTCTGACGCTCACCGGAAAAACCTTGCAGGAAAATGCGGATTTTGTCAAAAAGTATTCTTCGCACATAGACATTGCGGAACTGCGGGTCGACCATCTGGACGAAGCCGAGCAGTTGCACGTGCGAAAGTTTCCTTCAATGATAAATATTCCATGCATCCTTACAATCCGGCGCGTAGAGGACGGAGGCTTGTACGACAGCGGAGAATTTTCCAGAACGGCGCTTTTTGGGCGCGCGCTTGCCTTTGCCGACCAGAAACCTTCCAAGAATTTTGCCTACATTGACTTTGAGGACGACTTTCATGTTCCGGGGCTTTTGGACAGCGCTCAGGCGTTCGGTGTGCGCATTATCCGTTCCTGCCACAAATTTGACGGTCCCATCCAGAATTACCGCAAGAAGTGCCTTGAGATGCGCCGTACACCCTACGAGATTCCAAAAATTGCGTTCATGCCGCAGAACTTGGGCGACGTTACCCAGCTGTTCCGCGAGGCAGGCGGCATAAACGACTTTGACCACATTTTTTGTGCCATGGGAAACCTTGGCGTGCCGTCGCGCATTCTTGCGTCAAAGCTCAATTCCTTTCTTACGTACACTTCGCCGATTGAAACAAAGTCGAACACGCAGGACATTGGGCATATAGACCCCATTACGCTTACTGACATGTACAACTTCAGGAACATCGACGAGCATACCCGCATTTTTGCCGTTACCGGCTATCCGCTCAAGGTTACGTCAAGCCCGCTCATTCACAATGAAGGCTACCGCGAGCATAAGCTGAACAACATATTCATTCCCCTTTGCTCAACGTCGATGGCAGAAAGCTTTGATTTTGCGAACGAGGTTGGCATAAAGGGAATGGCGGTTACGGTTCCGTATAAAAAGGATGCTATGGAGCTTGCCGACGAAATTGACGTTGAGGTTGGCGAGATTGGCGCGTGCAATACGGTCGTTCACGACTTCAGCCAATGGGTTGGGCACAATACTGACGCGGGCGGATTTTTTGAGGCGCTTGCAGAATTCATCGGCGACAAAAAACTTAGACGGCGAAAGGTTGCCATTATCGGGGCGGGAGGTGCTGCCCGCGCGATTGCCTATACGATTAAGGAAATGGGCGGCAGGGCGTGTATTTTTAACCGCACGGTCAGCCATGCAAAGGCGCTTGCCGACCAGTTCGGCTTTGAGTACGCCTCTCTTGACCCGGAGAACGCGGGCTTGCTTGACCGCTATTCCGACATAATCATTCAGACCACAAAGGTCGGCATGAATTCTGAGGACGTTCCCAACCGCGAGAATAACCCGGTGTGGTTCTATCAGTTCAAGGGACATGAATACGTGTACGACATTGTGTACGATCCGCCGGTTACGCCGATTATGCAGGTTGCAAAGCAGGCAGGATGCAAGGTGTGCAACGGATATTCAATGCTGAAATACCAAGGATACAGACAATTCAAATATTTTACAGGAGTCGGATACGATGAAGAGCTTAAGCCAGAGTGAGCAGAAGGTACTTGCGGCGCGAACTGCCGTTGAAACATTGGTACAAAAGGGATTGATTTTCAGCGGAATGAAAATCGGGCTGGGAACCGGTTCCACGGCGCTTCCGGCGGTAAAACGCCTTGCCGAATACATTGCGGACGGCACGTTGAAGGACGTAAAGGCTGTAGTAACGTCGTTCCAGACGGAAAATGCCTGTGCGGATTGGGGCGTTCCGGTCTATTCTTTTAAGGACCGCGTTATAAACGGCGAGCTTGACCTTGCCATTGACGGTGCGGACGAGATTGACACGGAGAACAACTGCATAAAGGGAGGTGGAGCGGCATTGCTGCGCGAAAAAATCGTGGCGTACAATGCAAAGCGCTTTGTCATCGTTGCGGATTCCTCAAAGGCGGTAAGCACCTTGGGAACAAAGTTCGCGCTTCCTGTGGAAATTATTGCAGAAGCCTATGTGCCGGTAAAAAAGGCTCTTGAGACCATGGGTGCAAAGGTAGTGCTCCGCGAGGGCGTGCGAAAGTGTGGTCCGGTCATCACCGACAACGGAAATCAGATTGTGGACTGCTTGTGGAAAGCTCCCGTAAATCCTGTTGAGCTTGAGGACACCATAAACGACATAACCGGCGTTGTGGAGGTCGGATTTTTTACAAAGAACAAGCCTGCCGCGTTCATTGCAAAAGAGGACGGCACTGTAGAAGTGCGCGGTCTGTAATATGTTCCCGCCGTTTCCGGAAGAGCCGGCGAGCGCCTATTGCCGCGAGCTTATTGCCGATTTAGCTTCCGGTGCGGTACAAATGGAGCAGCTTACGCCTGTAAGCGCGCAGCGTGCGGAGCAGGGCATCATGCTGGGCGTGTTGGTTTGCACCGCCGCCGACGGTTCTCAGGTCGTGCTGCGCACTGTTTCAGGCATACGTTGCCGCCTGGATTGCGACAATTTTGTTGAGCCAATCGTAAGCGCGGCGGAAGTTTCGCGCGCGCTCCAAAAAAATGACGGCGAGATTCACTCGCTGACCGAAAAAATCAATACATTGAAGAATAGCCGCCGCCTTCCTGACGGCGCTTATGCCGAGCAGACTGACGAGGAACGCTCGCTGTGCCGAACGCGCCTTGACTTGTGCGGCGAGTCCTTGCAGAGTGTGCTTTCGCTCTATTCCTTTTGCTGTGCAGACGGCTTGGTAAGAGACTTGCTTTCCATGGTAAAAAAGAGGCTTCCACCAACCGGAACGGGCGACTGCTGTGCGCCTAAGCTTCTGAGCTATGCGTTTGCCCATGCGCTTACGCCGGTCAGCATGGCGGAGGTGTTCTATGAGCGGAATGCATCTTCCTTGCCGATTGCACATGGCGTTGCGCTAAAAACGGTGCCCCCATGCGACATTCGTTGTGCGCTTATTCTTCCGGCTATCCTTGGGCTGCATATTCTGTACCGCGATGATGACATTATCGTGGTGAACAAGCAGAGCGGTGTTCTGAGCGTTCCTGGTCGCGGTCCTGAAAAGCAGGACTGCATTGTAAGCCGCGTGCTAAGGCTTTTTCCGTCGTGCATTGCACAGCCCGCCGTTCATAGGCTTGATATGGAAACAAGCGGTCTTATGGTGCTTGCCTTCACTCAGGATGCGCACCGTGCCTTGAACCGGCAGTTTGAGAACCGGGAGGTGCAGAAGGAATATATTGCCGTCATTGACGGTATTCTTCCCGCGCGCTTTGAGCCGGAGGGTCAGATGGAATTGTTTTTTAGTCTTGATGTGGAGCACCGCCCCCATCAGATTTGGGACGCGGAGCATGGAAAAAGCGCCGTAACGGAATGGCATTCGCTGGGCACGGAACGCTATACAGCGCCGGACGGCTCCGCACGAACGGTAACAAGGATTCGCTTTGTTCCGCACACCGGGCGCACGCACCAGCTTAGGCTTGCAGCTGCGGATTCCCACGGTTTTGGCGTTCCCATTGTGGGCGACACGCTGTACGGCTTTTGTGCGCCGGGCGAGCGGCTTTTGCTTCACGCCGAAACGTTGTGCTTTGCGCACCCCATTACAGGCCACGCGATGGAATTTCACTGCGCGCCGGATTTTTAGTCGTTCGCGTCTATAAGAATGGTGTTCAGATACAGCGTGCCGTCGCTCCGCTCCAGAAGGTTTCCGTTAATTTGAACCGCCTTCTGCGTTCCGTCCTTCGTTGTGATTTCCGTTTTTGTGCTGAACGCGGGCAGCCGCTTTTGAATCGCGTCCGTAAGGAACGCCGAAACGCTTTCCTTTTGTTCCTTGCTGAAAATCATGAAGGGGTCTTCCGTCATCTTAGAGCGGAATTCCGACTGCTTGTAGCCGCACATCGTGGCAAGCGTCTCATTCAGATATGAAATAGAGAATTTTTTGTTGTAGTCAAGGTTAAGAATGCCGCACGGCACGTTTTCCATAATGGTCGCAAGCTGCTCATACAGGTTCGTGTTCAACTGGAGCAACTGCATCCTGAAGTCGATGTTCTCAATGCTGAGGTAAAAAATGTCGCTCGTCGCCGTCTTAGCAAGGTAACGTCCGTTTACGCGCAGCCAGAACGGTTGGGTTCCCTCGTAAATGGGGAGCGATTTTATCTCGCAGAACGCGATTTTTCCGGTTCGTGTTGCCTCTGCCAGCATTGAAACAAAGGTCTGACGGTCATTTTTCTCAAGATTTTCAAGAATATTCCGTTTGAACGGCTTGTAGTCCTCAATCGTGGTGTTCAGTTCCTCAAGGAATTTGTCGTTCACGCGGATTATGTTTACGGAATCGCCCGTCCATTCAACGATTGCGGCACCGCCTACAAAATTGTTGAACAGCAATGCGTCCTGCGTGTCTGAGTCGATGAAGTTGAGCGCGTTGTGAATGTCCGATGCCGACATCTGCTCCAGCGGAATTGCCGGAAGGTCGACCAAAAGCTGCTTGTATTCGTCCGCAGGCATTGGCTTTGCAAAATAAAAGCCCTGCATGTGAAAGCAGCCGATGCTCTTAAGGTAGTCGGCCTGTTCTTTTGACTCAATTCCTTCCGCGATGATGGGAAGCCTGAGCCAGTTTGCCATGCGCACCACGGAGCTAAGTATGCTACCGCTTCGCGAACTGCTTTCTGAAACGTCCTTTTTCGTAAGACCTTCCGTTGCCGCTGAAATGAATTTCATGTCCAGCTTAAGAACGTCAACCGGCACGTCCTTGAGCGTGTTCAAGGAAGAATAGCCGCTTCCAAAGTCGTCCATCTCAAGGCAGAAGCCGTGGTTGCGGAGCGTCTCAACGACCATAATCAGCTGGGAGGGATTGTCCATGTAGGCAGATTCCGTTATCTCAAGGCGAAGAAGTCGCGCGTTCAGATGGTATTTTTCAAGAAGGTCGTCAAAAATTTTTATCAGATTCTGACTGTAGATGTCGCGGCGTGAGATGTTTACGGAAACCGGCACAGGGTTCAGACCTTCGTCAATCCATGCGCGAAGCATTCTGCACGTTCTGTCCCAGATGTATTCGTCAAGCTGTGTAATGAAGCCGTTCCGCTCAAAAATCGGAATGAAAACGCTTGGATTTATCAGTCCTTTTTTGGGGTGCAGCCAGCGTACGAGCGCCTCGGCTCCAATCAGCGTGTCGGTCGTGTAGTCGTACTGCGGCTGCAGGTACACTTGGAATTCCTCGTTCAGAATTCCTGAAACCATGTCCGTAATCAGTTCCTGTTCCTGCTTAAGCTCGCTTACCATCTCCGGATTGAAGAACGCGTACCGCTCCGTAAAATCTGTCTTTATTGACTGGAGCGCCAGCTGCGCGTGGTCGCATACAAGCGAGATGTCGATGTTGCCGTCGTTCAGCACATCGCAGAATCCGATTCGCACGATAAAGTCAAACTGCGGGTGCAAGCCGTTCACGTAGTCGGTCAGCTCCTGAGAAAGTTGTGCGGGATTCAGATTGTGCTTTTCAAAGCACGCGATGAAGTGGTCGGCGTAAATGTGCCCGTAGGTGATTTTGTCCGAGTTGTAGCTTGTCATGAAGATTTTTCCGATTCCGGCAAGAATGCGGTCGCCTTCGTCAAAGCCAAAGAGGTCGTTAAAAATCTTGAAGCGGTCAAGGTCAAACCGCATGAACGTATATTCTTTGTTAATGTTGGAATCGAGCATTTCCTGCGTTTTTTGCAGGAACGCGCGGAAGTTGTAGATTCCCGTTTTTTTGCTTATGCAGAGCAGATTCTGAATCGTGGTCTTCTGCTGGTCGTTCTGCGCCTTGTAGCGCTGAATTTCTGTGCGGTAGAGCGAAAGCTTGTTCTTAATCCGATGAAAAAGAATGGAATGTGGGTCGCTGTAGCGGTATAGTTCGGAGGCTCCTGCCTCAAGCAGGCGGATTTCGTCCTCCTCTGAGATTCCGTCGGCAAACAGAAGCACCGGAATTTTGGAGATAAAATCGGATTGAAGGGCTTCCTGCACGCTGGTATGGTTCTCAATCTGCTGAAAAAAATCCCGCACGTCGGATTTTAAAAAATCCCGGTCTATAAAAAGTGCGTTCGGAATGAAACCTGCGTCAATGAGCTTGAAAATGTCCTGCTCGCTTTCGGCGTAGGTTACGCTGAAAACGGCTGAGAACTGATTTTCTGTCAGAACATTTTTAAGATTACGCGATGAAGTTGCAATTATTGAAAATTTTTCGCTCATATGCTTCCTAAAATTTAATTTTAACATGATTCTTTAGGAAGTAAAGCGAAAAAATGCGGGCGCAAGAACAGTTCTCAGCGCGCTTCAATTAGCGGAGAGGGGCAGTAAGCTCCTGTGCTTTTGCTTGGACGGCGGCAGCGATTTTTTTGCGGCTTTCTTCCGGGTGCGCGGGGTCAAAGTTGCTGGTTATGAGGTTTACAAAAACCGAGCCTGCAATGACACCGGTTACGTGCGGTGCAAGCGCTTTTGACTGCTCACCGCTGGAAATTCCGAAGCCGCCAAGGATTATAGAGCCGCCGCTTGCCGCCTTGTCGATGAACGAAAGCATTTCATCGGTTATGACGGTCTGCGTGCCGGTGATTCCCGCACGGAGCGCCGTGTATATGTACTTGAATCCTGCGTGCGCCATTTTGGAAAGCCTTTCGTCCGTCATGGAGGGGGCGGCAACAGGAATGTTCTCAAGTCCGTGCTTTTTGCATGCGGCGGTAAGTCCTTCGTCGCTGTCAAACGGAAGATCCGGCACAATAAGACCGGAAACGCCTGCATCCTTTGCCATTTTTACGAAGTTTTCTACGCCGGGGCGGTACACAAGGCAGCCGTAAGTCATAAGGAATACCGGAATTTCCGGATGCCTGCGGCGGAATTCCGCAATGTACGCCAAGCCCTGCTTTACGGTGTAGCCGCGCGAAAGCACAGTGGAGCATGCCGTTTGAATGGCAACGCCGTCCGCACTGGGGTCGCTGAACGCCAGCTGCACTTCAAGAATGCCGGTGCCGCCGGCAACAAGGGCTTCTGCGGCGGCAAGGGCAGTCTCATCGTCCGGGTAGCCGGCAACCTGATGAGCCATCAACAGTTTTTTTTCGTGTATGTCGTTCATTCTAGTCTCCATTTTGAATAAGTAGAATCAGTTCTTTCCCATTGTTTCTGCAAAGTGAATGTCGGTGCCGTTCTCAAGCCGGGCAAGCTCGGCGCGAAGGAACTGCTTCCATTCCTCGGGGCGGAATACCGGGCAGGTGATGAAGATATCCTTGTCGCCACGACCAGACATGTTCACCACAAGATTCTGATCCGGACGCATCGTTCTTGCGATTTTGAGCGCCAAGGCTCCGGCATGGGCGCTTTCCATTGCAAAAAGCACACCCTCGTTCCGTGCGAACTCTGAAACGGCGGCAAGCGCTTCGTCGTCGCGGATTGCGTCAAAGGTGATTCTTCCACGCTCGCCAAGCTCTGCAAGCTGCGGCCCGATTCCAACGTAGTCAAGTCCCGCAGAAATGGAGCGCGTCGTTCCCGCCTGTCCGTCCTCGTCCAAAAGGAAGCGGCTTTTGAAGCCCTGCATAATGCCGTCCACGGCGTCGTTTCCGGTCATGCGGCTTGCGTTGTTTCCTTTGCCAGGTCCGATTCCCCCGGCTTCCGCGCCATACAGTTTGGGCGCTCCGTCCTTTTCGTCCGCATCGATGAACGGCTCAAAGAATCCGATTGCGTTTGAGCCGCCACCTACGCAGGCGACCATTGCATCAATTTTTTTGCCGCGCTCTTCCATCTGAGCCTTAACCTCGCGCCCGATGACAGACTGAAAGGTGCGGACCATGTCCGGGAAGGGAGAGGGACCCAGCGCAGAACCGATAAGGTAGTGCGTGTCCTTGAAGTTTGCCGCCCAGTGGGTCATTTATGGCATCCTTAAGGATTCGCGAGCCGGATACGACAGGAACGACCTCCGCGCCGTACAGCTCCATTGTGGCAACGTTTGGCTGCTGGCGGCGTACGTCAACTTCGCCCATGTACACGCGGCATTTAAGCCCAAGCTTTGCGCATGCCGCCGCCGTAGCAACGCCATGCTGACCGGCTCCTGTTTCCGCGATGATGCGTGTTTTGCCCATGCGCTTTGCAACCAGCGCCTGACCAATGGCATTGTTTATCTTGTGGGCGCCGGTGTTGGCAAGCCCTTCAAGCTTTACGTAAATTTGCGCACCGCCGATTTTTTCAGAAAGCGTTTTTGCGTGGTACAGCGGCGTTGGGCGACCGATAAAGTCCGAGCGGATTTCTTCAAGCTCCTGTAAGAACGCGTCATCCTTAAGGCACGCGTGAAAAGCTTCCTCAAGCTCTTCTATAGGGCGGCGCAAAACTTCCGCAACATAGCGTCCGCCGAAGCGTCCAAAAAATCCGTTATCTGATTCTTTCATGATAAGACTCCTTAAAATGTCATGCGTTTTGTAGCGCACGGAAGAGATTGGTAAGCTTTTCCGCGTCTTTTTTGCCGGGGGCGGACTCGATGCCACTGCATACGTCCAGAAGCTCTGGAGCGAACCGTGCGGTAAGCGGGGCGGAGTTTTCTGGTGTGATGCCGCCGCTCAGCCACAGCGTGCCTTGCTTTTTTACGGCCTCAACAAGCGATTCAGAAAGCTGCGTGCCGGTTCCGCCGTAGCGTGCATCTCCGTCTGCATACGTGCCGCTCAGGTTCTTTGCATCTACCAGCACGCGCGGAAATCCCACCGAATACAGCAGTGCGAGCGTCTTAAGCTCCTCCTCGCCCGCAACAGGAAGCGCAGGATAACCGAGCGCGCCTTGCGCAAGCTCCGGGCAGCCGTGGAACTGAATTCCGTCCAGTACGCCTTCGTAGCACAGTTCGTAGGCGGCGTTTCCAAGCTCGCTTGCAACGTCAACGATGACGCCAACCATAAGCGGTACGCGAGGGATTTTTCCTTCGGAATGCAGGCGTTCTGCTTCTGAGCGCACGTCTCGCAGCATGTCAGCAGTTTTTTCTTCGGCAGCGTTTGTGCGCGGGCTTTTTTCTGCAAAGATAAAGCCAAGAATGTCTGCGCCAAGCTCCGCCGCCAAAAGCGCATCCTCCTTGTTCGTAAGTCCGCAGATTTTTACAAGCGGTCGCGCCGTTTTCTGTTCCTCGCGCTCGCTGAGCCGGGCAGAAAGCTTTTTCCAGAATGAGAATTCATAGTCCAGATGGTGTGCTGCCGCCTTTGCTCCGCCACAGAACGACTTTACGAGCCGTTTTGCTTCCGCAGGATTCCGTGCGGCAGCCTCGCCAATCAGCACGCCATGAAAGCCAAGATGACCGGTAAAATCCGCTGCCGCTGGTGTCGTTATTCCCGACTCTGAGATTATACGCGGAATGGGCAAGTTTGTCTTGCGTTCCTTAAAAAGGTGCAGAATGCGTTCCTTCAGTTTTAAAGGAATCAGAAGGTCAATCGTAAAATTGCTTAAATCGCGTGAATTGATTCCCAGCACTATTTTGTCGTCCGCATTCAGGCGGTGCGCCTCAGAAAGCACGGTGAGCGCCTTTTCAACATCGCCGTCCTCGCGCACTTCAAGCAGAACTGCAATGCCAAGCTCAAATGCCGTGCGAGCCATGGAAACAAGCTTTTCTTCTTCCAGAATGCGCGCAATAAGAAGCACCGCGTCGGCTCCGCAGCGGTAGGCAATGCGAACCTCCTCTTCGTCAAGCAAAAAGTCCTTGCGAAGGACGGCGGCTTTTTTTTCGGCGGCGCGGCATGCCGCCTGCAAATCGTCCAGCGAGCCATGAAAATAATTCTGCTCTGTAAGGCATGAAATTGCCGCGGTTCCCGCCTTTATGTACGCCTTTGCCGTTTTTGCCGCGTCCAAGTCCGGGGCAATCTGCCCCTTTGACGGCGAGGCGCGTTTTATTTCAAGAATCGTTCCCGGCTTTGGCAGGAACGGAACTATCGGGCGCTTCCGAGTCTGCGGCACCTCGTGTCCGTAGCAAAAGCCAAGACGCGCGATGTCCTCACGCCTGCGGTCGCAGATTTCTGTAAGAATGTCCTTAGCCATTGCTGAGCGCCTTCACTGTTTCAAGTGTTTTTGTAACCGCGCCGGAATCGATGGCGTGAATAATTTTAAGACTTCCTTCTTTTATGGAAGCAGCCTTTCCACCGATGTACAGTGCCGCGCCACCGTTTAAGGCAACCGCTGCCTTAAGCGTGCGGCGGCCTTTTCCGGCAAGCAGGTCAAGCGCAAGCTGCGCGTTTTCCGCTCCGGTTCCGCCGGCAAGTTCCTCATCCTTGCATCCTGTGAGTCCGAATTCCGCAGGGTCTATGATGTACTGCTTTTCCTTTCCGTCCTCGTCAATTTCAAAGACGTGGGTTGGCACTACCGGTGAGATTTCGTCAAAACCGTCTTCAGAAACAACGACCATAACGCGCTTTGAGCCGAGCATTTTTGAAGCTCGGGCAACGGGAGCAAGCAGTTCCTTTGAATAAACGCCAAGCATCTGGTATTTTGCGCCAGCCGGGTTAGAAAGCGGTCCAAGCAGATTCATGATTGTTTTTACGCCAAGCGCCTTGCGCACAGGTCCTGCATATTTCATTGCGCCATGGTACACCTGCGCGAACAAAAAGCCGAAGTTCGTCTTTTTTATGATTTCTGCCGTTTTTTCTGGCGTTGTGGTAATTTTGATTCCAAGTCCCTCGTAAAAGTCCGCCGCGCCGGACTTGCTTGAAACGGAACGGTTGCCGTGCTTTGCGACCGGAAGCCCGCACGCCGCCGCGCATAAAGCGCTCATTGAAGAAATGTTGAACGAGCCTTTGCTGTCTCCGCCGGTGCCAACTATGTCCGTAAGCTCTGTGGTGTCAAGCGGCAGGGGAGTGCGCTTTCGCACCAGAACGCCCGCACAGCCTGCCATTTCCTCGGGGCTTTCTTTTTTTGCCGCAAGTGCCGTAAGGATTGCCGCCATAACGCGCTCGTCCATACAGCCGTCCGTAAGATCTTCCATGAACATTTCGGCGGTGCGGCGGTCCAAATCCTTTCCTGCAATCAGCTGGTTCAGAACCTGGCTTGCCGGGAAAGGCTCCTTTCTGTAGTTCAGGAACGCCGTAAAGAATTCCCGCGCCTTTGGAGTTGCAATCGATTCCGGGTGGAACTGCACGCCTTCAATCGGCATGGTCTTGTGGCGAATTCCCATGATGTCGCCGTCGTCTGCCCGCGCCGTAACCTCAAAATCGTCAGGCAGAGAGCTTTCTTCTATTATAAGTGAATGATACCGCGTGAACGTCTCTCGCTTTCCCATAAGGCGGAACATGCCTTTTCCGTCCAGCGTGATTTCTTCTGCAATTCCGTGCTTGATGAATTTTGCCTGAACGATGTTCGCGCCAAAGGCGTAGCCAATTGCCTGGTGTCCAAGGCAGATGCCAAGAATGGGAATCTTGCCTGCAAAATACTTTATCGCCTCAACGGAAATTCCCGCGTCCTCCGGTCGTCCTGGTCCCGGAGACACAATCAGCTTGCTTGGATTCAGCGCCGCAACCTCTGCCACCGTCGTTTCCTTGCTGCGGATAACGCGGATTTCTTCCTTGGTCAGCTTTGCCAGCGACTGATATACGTTGTATGTAAAACTGTCATAATTATCTATTAAAACTATCATAAAAAAACTCCTTTTTGCAGATTATTGGCGCTTTGCATCACATCCTTTGTCAGTTCTTTTTCCATTCAATGACGCTGCGCATTGCGGCAAGCTTTTCGCAGGTTTCGGTGTATTCGCGCTCTGCGTTAGAGGCGTTCACAATGCCACCGCCAGCCTGCAACGTCCATACGTCGCCCTGCTTGAGCGCACAGCGGATTGCAATGCAGAAGTCAAGGTTGTTCTTGTTGCCGATGTAGCCAACGGCTCCAGCGTAGAAGTTCCGTTTGTTTTTTTCAAGCGTGGAAAGAATTTCTATGGCGCTGATTTTTGGCGCGCCGCTTACAGTTCCTGCCGGGAATGCCGCGCGAAGCACCTTTGCGCTTCTTTCGCCGTCCTTTATTTTTCCGGTAACTTCAGAAACAAGGTGAATGACGCTTGAATACAGCTCTGTGAACATAAAGCGTGAAACTTCAACCGTTCCGGTCTGGCATACGCGCCCCAGGTCATTGCGCGCAAGGTCAACCAGCATTAAATGTTCGGCGCGCTCTTTTGGGTCGGCAAGCAGTTCCTCGCGGAGCTTTTCGTCTTCGGCGCTGTTCTTTCCGCGGCGGCGTGTTCCCGCAATCGGGTGAATGACGGCCTCTCCGTCGCGCACTCGCACAAGGCTTTCTGGGCTTGCGCCAGTAAACTGGAATTCATCAAAATCAAGGTAGAACAGATACGGCGACGGATTTACGGAACGCAGGCGGCGGTAAATTTCAAGTGCCGGAACCTCGCTCCTTATCTGAAGGCGACGGCTTGGCACCGCCTGAATGATGTTTCCCGCCACGATGTGCTTTTTGAGCGCCTCAACTTTTTCCGTGTATTCGGCCTTGCTCTGCTCCTCATCGGTGATTACGGTCGTCTCAAAATCCGTTTCTGGTTCGGCAAGGTATGAGAAGTCAAGATCAGAAAGGCGTTTTTTTACGTCTGCAACTGCCTTCTTTAGGTCAATCTCGTGTTCCTTGTAATTCTGCGCGCAGATATGCAGTTTTTCGGTAAAGTGGTCAAAAACCACAAAGGTATGTCCTACGATGAACGCGCTTTCCGGAATTTTAAGCTCGTCGTTCTGCTTCTGAAGGTGAATGGTGTCGCATTTTGCGCAGAATTCGTAGCTTAAGTAGCCAATGCCCGCCGCCGGAAGCGGAAAGTCCATTCCTTCTTCCGCCGGGTTTTCGTCAGCAATTTGCGTAAGCACGTCAAGAATGTCGCCACCGTTCATCATGTGAACGGGCTGGCGGTTTCCATTTATGATGATGGCAACGCCTTCGTCGTCCTCAATTACTTTGAATGCCTCGTCCAGCATGATTATAGAATAGCGGTCTTTGCCCTGCGAGAAAGAAGCGGACTCAAGAACCGCCTTTGCCCCGAATTTCTTAGCCAAGGAGAAAGGGGTATAGCGTTCTCCTGCAACAGTTTCAAAAATCATAGCTCACCTTCAAGTTATATTAAGCGTTCTGTGTTACTATTAACAGTAACAGTATAATGCGGTTATCTTGTTTCTGTCAATAGTAACATTTGAAAATGCGTCTTTTTTGTAATGTTATATATGCAATAATAAATTGCGATTATTTCAGTTTACGCAATATTCAATATGCAGTAGAATGGATTTGAAAATGAAAGGAAGCGTTAGGGATTGTAGGGGCTGCGTAGCAGTTGTTTGAGGTGGTTGAGCTTGTCGAAACTACCTCAAACAATGAAGGCGAAAGCCGGAACCCCGAAAAGCCCGACAGAGGCGTTGATTTCGCAGATTGAGCTTGTCGAAATCAAGAAATCAATGCCTCTGGAACGCCCGAAAAAGAAAAAAAATTAAGGTGGTTGCTTCGTGCACTTCGTGACGACTAGCGGTTACTGAGCCTGTCGAAGTGCAACCACCGTAGGAGTATATAAAATGGGAAACAATTATTTCAATTCAATTCCTTGGCGTGAAGCTCGGCTTCAGTTGGGTCATTGCCGTTCTATGAGCAAGGACGAGTTTGCAGATGGCGTAAAGGCCCTTAAGGGCTTGAAGATTGTCATTGTTGGTTGCGGTGCTCAGGGATTGAACCAGGGTATGTGTTTGCGCGACAGTGGTTTGGATGTTAGTTACGCTCTTCGCGAATCTGCTATTACAGAAAAGCGCCAGTCTTGGAAAAACGCTACAGAAAACGGATTCAAGGTTGGAACTTATGCAGAGATGATTCCTACTGCTGACCTTGTCGGTAACCTTACTCCAGATAAGCAGCACACTCCTGTTATTAACGAAGTTCAGAAATTGATGAAGAAGGGTTCTGCTTTGTGGTACAGCCACGGATTCAACATGATTGAGGAAGGAATGCAGATCCGAAAGGATATTACTGTTATCATGTGCGCTCCAAAAGGTCCTGGTACAGAAGTTTACCACGAATTTGCCCGCGGATTCGGAGTTCCTGACCTTATCGCCGTTCACCCAGAAAACGACCCAGAAGGAAAGGGTTGGGCTATGGCTAAGGCTTTGGCTGTTGGTATGGGCGGAAGCAAGGCTGGCGTTCTTGAGTCTAGCTTTGTTGCAGAAGTTAAGTCTGACCTTATGGGCGAGCAGACAATCCTTTGCGGTATGCTTCAGGCTGGAACTATCTGCTGCTACAACAAGATGGTGGCAGACGGAATGGATCCGGAATATGTTACAAAGCTTTTGATGCACGGATGGAACGTAATCAGCGAGGCTCTTAAGTTTGGTGGAATTACTGGAATGATGGATCGTTTGAGCAACCCTGCAAAAATCAAGGCAAACGAGCTTTCTAAGGAAATCAAGAAGTTGCTTGCTCCACTTTATCAGAAGCACATGGACGACATCATCAGCGGTAAGTTCTCAAGCACTATGATGCAGGACTGGGCAAACAAAGACCACGACCTTCTTACATGGCGCGAGGAAACAGGAAAGCTTCCGTTTGAAAGCCAGAAGGAATCTAGCGTTGAAATCAGCGAGCAGGAATATTTCGATAAAGGTATCTTGATGGTTGCCATGATCAAGGCTGGCTGTGAGCTTGCATTTGAAACAATGGTTGACGCTGGAATCAAAGAAGAGTCTGCTTACTATGAGTCCCTCCACGAAGTTCCGCTCATCGCTAACCTCATCGACCGCAAGCGCTTGTACGAGATGAACCGCGTAATTTCTGATACAGCAGAATACGGATGCTATTTGTTCGCTAACGTAGCCGCTCCAATGATGGAAAAAGACCTTATGCCAAAAGTAACAACAGAAGTTATCGGCAAGGGCTTGAACGTAAAGGACAACGGTGTTTCTAATCAGGAACTTGTAAAAGTTAATGCTGAAATTAGAAATCATCCGATTGAGGTAGTAGGTCGTAAACTTCGTGCATATATGACAGCTATGAAACCTATACTGTAAGTATAAGTAGCTGTAAACGCAGAAATCTGCAGCTCATATAATAATACGGTGATTGAGTAGGCGAAGCCGTATCGAAATCACTGTTGATTTTCATTTGTGCAGTTTTCGATGATTGAGCTTGTCGAAATTATCGAAAACTGGAGAGCACGGTTCAATAATTGACTGATGAAGAATCAGTTATTGCCGTGCTCAGAACTCCGCAGAGGTGACTTTGCGGAGTTTTTTTATGTATTTTGAATAAAAATGTGCTAAAATATCGAAAGAACTTTTATGAGCGACGATTTATTTGAAAAGAAAGCAGAATTTATCTCTTGGTGTATCGAAATGTATGCAAGTACGAACTCATTGAAGGGCCGAGATGTGGCGAATGACTTTGAGAGCAAAAAAGTACTTGATTTTCTTGGTGAGCATTATGAGGTTCTTCATACACAGGGGAAATCATACATCCTCGCCGCAATCGAGGATTTTATAAAAGCGAGGGCAAATTAATGCGTATTTATCATGGCGGATTTACGGAAATAGCAGAGCCTAAAATCTTAAAGCCAACTCATGCAATGGATTTTGGAACTGGCTTTTACGCAACAACCTCTTTTGACCAGGCTAAAAAATGGTCTCTTATTAAAAAAGACAGATTTAATTATGAAAAGGCTGTTGTATCGACTTTAGAGATGGACAACGCTATTTTCAAAGCACCAGATTTAAAAAGCAAAGTTTTTCACAAAGCTGACGAGAAATGGCTGGACTTTGTTATGGCAAACCGACAGAATATTCGCTTTACTTATGATTACGATGTAGTTATGGGTGCGGTTGCAAATGATAATGTTTACGCAAGTCTGAATCTTTATGAAGATGGATTTTTGAGCAAAAAAGAACTGCTTGAAGAACTTATGACTTGGAAATATGTTGACCAAATTTGCTTTCATACAGAAAAATCGCTTCAATATCTGAAATTCTTAAAATCAGAGGAGGTTTTCAAATGAATAGACCCCAAGTAACACAGAAAAATGTTCATCTCTTCATTCCGAACAAGGTTGCAAAAATTTGTAATGAGCTGAACCAAACTGAAAAGCTTTCCTTGAATGATTCGATTTTGAAATTTTATAACTCAACAGTCTATGACACTTTAAGCCGTGAATCCTCAAAACTTTGGCAGGAAGGTTGGGTTTATATTTATCAGATGATGGAATAATCCTCGGATTTCCACAAAAAACTGCGGGCAAAAACTCTGCCCCGCAGTCCTTCCACATTCCAAGTCTACCTCGTTAATATCATCGTCCAGTAATATTTGTAGGTGCTGTTTGCATCGTAGGTGTAGGCGATGCCGATTTTGGTGAAGTTTCCCAGCATGTTGCGCCGGTGGCCTTGTCCGCTGTAGTCCTTGTTGTCTTCTTTCCATTGGGTAAAGGTCGCCGTTCCTGTCTTGTTGCCGGCGGCTATGTTTTCTCCAGCGGATGAATATGAAAGCTCAAGGTCGGAAAGGACGGTAAAGCAGCTTGTTCCGTTTGGGCGGGTATGGTCAAACTTACTTACAATTTCATTGGCACGGATTTGAGCCGCCTTGCACAAATCTTCGTCCAAGGTCAGGGCAGAAAGCGTACCTACAAGGCTTGTGGTCGTTGTGTTGTCCTCGTTCAGATAAAATGCCTCGCTTCCTAGGCGGAATGCGTTAGTTGCCTCAAAGCAGGCACGCACCTCATCGTCAATGTTCAGGGTAACGTCCGTTGTTCCGTTCTTGCTGTTTTGCTCAGAATTACTGCTTCCGTCCTGCGCGCAAGCGGTAAAAATCATCAGCATGGCAAAAAGCAGAGCCATTACTAAAATGTGTTTTTTCATATTTTAAGCCTCCGTATAAATTATTTCATTTTTTGGGTATTTATGCTATGCTCGGAGCATCAGTAAAAAGTAAAAGGAGTTTGTTGAATGTTTAAAATTTTAAAATGTCTTACAATGCTTGTGGCGATGACCTTTTTGTTTGCAGGCTGTGCGTCCGTGCCTGAGCCGTCGGACAAAAACACATCATTGTTATATGGAAACGTTGAATTCAATTTTACCTGCGTGCCGAACAATTACGGCATTCCGCTTTCCAGTACGGAAAAGGCTGGAATCACAGTGTGGTTTCAGAATATCAAGACTAAGAAAATCATCAAGCTGACTACGAATGCAAAGGGCGAGATTTTGCGCTCGAATGTGCCGGAAGGAACGTACATCATTCACAGTCTTTCTAAGACGATTAATTACGGTGCGGGCTACAAGGCTGAGTATATTGCAAAATTTGACCAGCATAAGACGACCAATTTTCATTTCATTCCGGTTGATGATTCTGTCGTGAATCTTGGGCTTATCAGTCTGGACATTTCGATTACGGACATCGGTTATTACAATTGGTTTGTGAACTGGGATTATGAGTTTGAGAGGGTCAAGGCAAATTTCTTGTACTTGCACCGCGAATCCGGCTGGCTTGACAAGGAATGGCTTACCCGCCGCGAATCTTTGGAGCGAAACCTGACGCTGTTTCCGTAAAACGTATTTTAAGGGCTTTGCATGGCAGAAAGTTTTTTTCTTGTGGATTTTTAGGTTTAACGTTATACTAACAGCCACAGGAGGACTTTTTTATGTCTTTGATGAAAAGAATGCTGGCGGCGCTGGTTGCGTCTTCGCTGCTGTTTTTTGTTTCATGCTCGGCTTCGGCTGATGATTCTGATGATGAGAAGATTGTTGTTTCCGGCGATTCAAATCAGCCTGCGGCTTCTGACGAGGAAAATGGCGGCTCAGGCGAGTCTGCTGCGGGCGGCTCCGAAAAAACGGACGATGAGAATGCCTCGCCTGGCGATGAAACCGATACGGACTCTGAAAACAAGTCTGGAAGCGATGAGTCCGGTGCACAGGATTCTCAGAAAGAAAATCAGTCCTCGGCCCTGAAGGATTCTTGGTGGCGCGAAAGCGCGTTCTATCACATCTGGGTAAAATCCTTTGCGGACTCGGACGGCGACGGCTGCGGCGACCTTAAGGGAATTGAGAGCAAACTGAGCTATATTCAGGACACTTTGGGCTGCGATGCAATCTGGCTCAGCCCGATTTTTGAGTGCAAGGCAAAGGGCAAGACCGAAAGCTACAATATGCACGGCTATGACACCACTGACTATTACGCCGTGAACAGCTACTTTGGAACGGAAGCCGACCTTACCTCCCTTATAAATGCGTGCCATGACCGCAACATGAAAATCATCTTCGACTTCGTTCCCAATCACACTTCCACAGAGCATCAGTGGTTCAAGGATTCTATTGCAGGAGCGAACGGTAAGGAGGACTGGTATTTGTGGAGCGACACCGACAAGCACTGGACTCCGATGTCAAGCAGCTCCGGCTGGCGGTACAATTCCACAAAAGGAAAATATTACTACGGCGCGTTTGATACTAGTATGCCTGACTTGAACTACAACAACACGGAAGTGCGCGCAGAAATGAAGAACGTCGTGCGCTACTGGCTGGACAAGGGCTTTGACGGACTCCGGATTGACGCTGCACGCTATCTTATAGAAGCGGAATCTCAGTGGACAGACACCGCCGCAACGCACGCATGGTTCCAGGAGCTTAGGACGGAGGTGCTTGACAGCTACGAAAGCCCTAAATTCATGGTATGCGAGGCGTGGGTAGAAGGCAACCGCAATACGCTTAACGCCTATTTTGGAAGCGACAACGAATTCAATATGGTGTTCGACTTTGACGCGGGACGGCCGTGCATTACATCTGCAGAAGATGGGGTAGATTCCTTGAACAGCACGCTATGCGCAAATCCAAGCAGTTCAAGAACGTACGGCGTATTCCTTGGGAACCATGACGAGTATGCCGGTCGACTTGGCACCACGCTCAATCAGGACTGGAAAAAGATAAACCTTGCGACAGCGCTTTCTCTTTTGCGCCCGACGGTTCCGTTCATCTATTATGGAAACGAGCTTGGTCAGCCGGAAACAAGCGCAAGCGGAGACATTCGGCTTAGGGGTAACTACAGCTGGACTATGCAGAAAGACGAGCTTAGCGACGACACGTCTCCGCTTGCCGTGAACAAGGTGCTGCTTGCGCTTAGAAAGGCGAACATCGCGACCTTTGCGGACGGCTCCGTAACAAAGCTTACGGCAGGAACGGCGGGAACTCTTGCCTATGTGCTTAGCGGAACTGACGGCGACTTCCTTTGTGTGTACAACCTTTCAAGTGATGCCGTTGCAAGCGCCACATTCAGCGGAAGCGCCGTAAGCGCGGTAAGCGCAAGCTCCTGCGTCATTGGCGACACGGACGCGCCGGCTCTTGCGTTTGCATCAAGCGCTGTAACTGTAGGGAATCTTGCGCCCTGCACGTTCCGCGTGTACGCGCTTGGCACGGACGATGCCCAGAATATCTACGACACGGAAACCTATGAAGCGGGCGAAAGCTACGAGGGTGGTGCCAGCTATGTTTCTCATTCAGAGGCGATGTATGTGCGTGGTGGCATGAACGGCTGGGGCGGAACCGAAATGACCGGTATTTTGACGGACGACGGCTATGTATGGAGCGTTACGATTGCGCTTTCTTCCAGAACCTATGAGTTTAAGTTCTGCACGAGTGATTCCTCATGGCCGGCATCCGGTAACTGGGGCAGTGGAACAGGCAGCTCTCTCACATTGGGAGGCGGAAATATAAGCTATACAGCCGCCGCTGATGGAAGCTATACCTTCTTCTTCAATGAGACTGCGCTGACCTGCACCGTAAGCGCCGCACAGTAGGCTTCCTACAGATATATAACCTTCATTTTTACCGTCGGGTGCGCGGCATCCGTCGCGTCGACGGTAAGAATTGCCCACCCGCGCTTTTCCAAAAATCCAGGCAAATTCCATTCCGTAAAGCCAAGGTCGCTCGTAATTTCCTTGTGCGTATGGCCGTCAATCAGCGCGAGTGTGTCCTGCTCGGCAAGTAGCGAGATGAATTTGTTCCGCTCCGTGCTGTTCTGCATGACAAAATAAAAAAGTCCGCCCGCATACGCCGGAATATGCGTGAATACCAGTTTTTTTCGTCCCTTCTCATTGTATTTCATGTCGCGGGAAAGCGAGGTAAGCTGGGCGTTTCCCAATGAACCGCTTGCAGAATCCACAAAATACCAGGTCATGCCTTCCGTGCGGAATTTATAGAACGAGGTGTAGGGAGCGCAGTGCTTTTTGTAGCCTCCCCAGCCTGCGTTGTACAGGTCGTGGTTTCCAACGACGTTGAACGTGCGTATGTTGCCAAATTCAGGCATGTTCAGCGAGTCGGTGAATTTCTCATAGTCGGAAAATTCTTCGTTCAGACCATGCTCGGCAACGTCGCCAAGGCAGATTGCAAACGCAGGATACAGTTCGTCCGCGGTACCGTCGGCTTGTGTGGTCGCCTTGTAGTCCAAAAGCCATTCCTTAAAGCTGTCTTCCGGGCGGTCGCCGTTCTTTCCCATGTTTTCGCCGCCAAAATGCACGTCGGTCGTTATGAGGACGGAAAATTTCTTGCGTCCGCCTACGTCCATGTCGCCCAGATTTTGCAGCGTGTCGGCGCGCTTGTCCACGGTGTTTGAGCGGTACAAAAATTCATCAAGCCCGTAGGAATAGTACTGGCACGAGGAGAATGCGGTTGCAATGGCGACCATCAAAAAAAATGCGGAAAAGCTAAAAAATGTCGCTCGCGTTCGGTTCTTCTTCATCTAAAACTCCAGCTTTGCATAGAATCTGAAGTCCACGGTGTTCAGGTTGGAGCTGAGCGTGAACATGTCGATATACTGAATCTCAAGCAGGCTTCCCAATGAAATAAGGTCGCTAAGCTTGTATTCGCCGCCAAGCCGGAAGTCCGGGGCGAGGAACAGCATATAGCGGTACTGCGAGAACGAGGCGATGTCAAATGAAAACGAGAGCCGTTCGGTGGGCGCAAAGTCCATGTTCAGTTCAAAGGCAATAGTGTCGTTGGTAAGCCACGGAACGGAATCCTCAATAGCAAAAATGCGGGCAGCCTTTGCGTGATAGAAAAAATTGCCCTCAACACAAAAAAAACGCTTTGTTGCATAGCGTGAATAAATGCCGCATAGATAGTCTGCCTCAAAAAAAATGTCGGGACAATGCTGAATATGAACGATGGTTTTGCTTCCGAAGTTGAAGTGATTGAAGAACGTGGGGGCGTACACGGCGACGGTCGTCATGTCTGTTTGTGATGACTGCACCTGAAGCCCTAGGAATGCGGAGAATTCCTTCATGTTCAGTTTGGAGGAAACGTCAACCAGCGTTGTCTGCGGACCGATGTCGTTGCCTGTCTCAAGGATGATTCCGTTCGTTACAGTCCATTCTGGTTCCGTGGAAATCCAATTCACTATTTCGGCATTGAGCGGGCGGGAGGCACCTGCAAGAACAAGCAGCCCGGCAAAAAATGAGGAAAATCCGTGTAACAGCGAATGCGTTCCGCTCATAGCCTATCTTCCTGAGTCGCGTATTTTTCCTGGCTCGTAGTCAGGGTCCTCAATCCGCAGAAGGGCGCCTTCCTGCAGCGGGATTTTTGTGTACAGAACAGCGGCGTGTCCGTCGCAGACCCATGATTTTATGGTTCCGTCCTCGGGATTAACCAAAAGCCAGTCGCCTTCCGCAGCCTGTGTAGAAACCACATCCGGGGAAACGAACTCTATTTTTTCGCCGGCTTTTATCATGTTCAGCGCCTTAAGCTCATACATGCACCAGCCGTCAGTCTTTTTTGCGCCCGGCGGATTCTTGTCAGGGTGAAGCTCAAAGTCCTTCAGGCGCGCCTTTTTTGCTTCTGGGTGCATTGCATCAAGTTCCTTCCGAACGGAAACCTCATGCTCTGCGCCCAAACCAAGGACGTCTGCCTGCTCATTTTCAGAAAGGCGTCTACCTACCTCGGCGGCAAGAATGTAGCGGCTGTCAGTCGCACCACTCACGCACTTGTTTGCATCAGCAGGATTATAGTAGAAGCCGGTTCCGCTTTCGCGGTGGCTCACGTTCTCAAGCTCATCAATAAAAGGCTGCGCCTCTGCGGTAGAAATCTTTCCGTCCAGGGCATCAAGCGCCTTGCGGTAAGCACGGGTTACGAGCGCAACGTAATAAACGCTTTTCATGCGGCCTTCAATCTTAATTGAGTCCACGCCCGCCTTTACCATGTCGTCAAGATGCTCCACCATGCGAAGGTCCTTGCTGGAAAGCACGGCCGTAAAATCATCTCCTTCATATATCGGAAAATATTCCCCGGGGCGTTTTTTTTCCTCAAGAACCAAAGCGCCAGTCTCTGCAATCTGCTTTGCTTTTGCCGGATCTGCAAGCACGTCAAAATCCCAGCGGCATGTATGACTGCACGCACCTGCCTGCGCTGACCGGGCAGTAAGGTATGCGCTCATAAGGCAGCGACCGGCATAGGCTATGCACATGGCTCCGTGTGCAAACGCCTCAAGCTCCACGTCCGGCACGGCATCCTTTATCTCGCGGATTTCCTTAAGGGTAACCTCGCGCCCCAGGACGACCCGCTTGAATCCCATGGACTTGTACATCTTTACGGCCTCACGGTTCACGCAACTTGCCTGAGTTGAAACATGCAGCTCCGCCTGTGGAAAATACTTCTGCAGGATTGGAACCATGCCTATATCCTGCACGATGAACGCATCAATTGGATAGGCTTTGAAGTAGTCAATATTCTGAAGGAAGTTGTCTATGTCCCTGTTATGGAACGAAATGTTCAGCGCGCAATGAAGCCTGCGTCCCGGAAACTGATTCTTAAGCTCAATTACCTTCTTGTATTCGTCCTCATAAAAATTGTCAGCCTTCACGCGGAGGGAAAATTTCTTGAGCCCGATGTAAGCGGCATCAGCACCGTAAGCATATGCGTAATAAAGCTTTTCAACATTTCCGGCAGGAGAAAGTAACTCTATGCTCATGCTTCCGCCCTCATGCTGTTTTCCAGACGCGGCTTGTTCTCAAAGCGCTGCTGCGGCGAATTTTTTGCGTCAATGCCGGAAATTTCAGCGGAAAGCGCATCAAGCGCCTTGTGCGCGTCCTCAAAATATTCGTCCGCAAGCTGGAACAAGTGTGGCATGTTGTCCCACACGCAAAGTTTGCTTTGAACGCCGTTCTTTTTTAAAAGTTCGTCAAATTCCTGCGCGTCGCCAAGCAAAAGCTCCTTGCCGCCGCACTGCATGTACACCGACGGAAAGCCCGCAAGAAGCTCGGAAGCTGCCGTGAGCGGCGAGACCAGCGGATTCTGACGGTTAGATTCGTAGGTATACAGTTCCGCGCATTGCTTGAGTACCTCCGCAGAAAGTACCTCGTCCGCCTGCTTTTTCTTTGCAGTGAACAGCGGAGATTCCGGCGAAAGGTTCAGCCAAGGCGAGAACAGCACCACCTTTGCGATGCACGCGCGGAATTTTTCCTTAAGATTCAGTACGAGCGCCGTTGCTATGCTTGCGCCCGCTCCGTCCGCAGCTATGATGAATTCCGGCAGTTCAGAGTCCAGCGAGCGGTCAATTTGCTCTTCGGTAAAGAGCGAGCGGAACACAGCCTGAACGTCTTCTATTGCGGCAGGAAACGCGTTCACCGGCGCAAGGCGGTATTCAGGAACTACGACTCGGCAAAAGCATTTGTTTGCCAGCATTGAGCAGAAGCTGCGGTAGGCAAGGCGCGAGCCGCCCACAAAACAGCCGCCATGTATATAGAACATAACGCGCTTGGAGGAATATAACTCCGGCGAAAGAACGTCGCAATTTACGCCGCCGTACTTTCGTTCACTGCGCTCAACGTGGTTGGGCAGAATTGGCGTGTAGAACGTGTCGTCAATTTTTTTTCGGAATGAGTTCAGGTTCAGCTTTGAATTGTATACGAGTAGCTTTATTTTTTTTAAACCCGCCTTGCGGTTATCGTTTACTGCCATAAAAAAAGTATAGCAAATCCAAGGTTATTTTGCTATATTTAAGCCATGCCTATTAAAATCAATTCCGACTTACCAGCACGAAGCATTCTTGAGCAGGAGAATATTTTTGTTATGACGGAATCCCGCGCGTCCACGCAGGAAATCCGTCCTCTCAAAGTCGCTATTGTCAATTTGATGCCTACCCGTGAGACAACGGAAACCCAGCTGCTCCGCCTTTTGGGAAACACTCCGCTTCAGACTGAAATTTCGCTTGTACGCATGGAAAGCCATACCTTTAAGAACACAGGCGAGGACTATCTTGAGAAATTCTACATTCCGTCCAGCGAGGTTTTAAAGAACCGCTACGACGGCATGATTATAACCGGCGCTCCTGTTGAGCAGATTCCCTTTGAGAAAGTTGACTATTGGTCGGAGCTGTGCCGAATCATGGACTACGCGCGCGAGAACGTATATTCCACGCTGTATTTGTGCTGGGGCGCGTTTGCGGGGCTGTATCATCATCACAATGTGCCAAAAATTCCGCTGGACAAAAAACTGTTCGGTATTTTTATGAACCGCCGTACCACGCTGAACGACCCATTGCTGCGCGGCTTTGACGACGTGTTCCCCATTCCGCAGAGCCGCCATACCACGCTGCGCGAGACGGACGTGCTTACGCGCCCAGAGCTTACCATTCTTGCGGAATCCGACGAGGCTGGCGTTACGCTTGTAAAGTCAAACGACAACCGCGAGATTTTTATGACCGGGCATCTTGAGTACGACACCAGCACGCTTGCCAACGAATATTGGCGCGACAAGGCAAAGGGGCTTCCCATTGAGCTTCCCAAGAACTACTTTCCTGGTAACGACGCGCAGAAGCCGCCGGTTTCCTTCTGGCGCAGTACGGCTCACCTTTTGTTCAGCAACTGGCTGAACTACTACGTATATCAGGAAACGCCGTACGATTACGTGAGTCGGTAGAAAAATACTCTCTTTTTCTTGTTTTTTCTCTCAAGGATTGCCGAAATCGCCTTTTTTTGCGGTTAACGTAGTAAGAGGTGAATATGAAAGGAAAGGTTCTTTTGATTTTTGTTTTGCTGTGCGCATGCCGCAGCACGTTTGCAAAGGAATTCAGGCTGTCGGTGGTCAATTGGAACGTTCAGACATTTTTTGATGGAACGTGTGATGGATGTGAGTACGCGGAATTCAAAAAAAGCGGCGCATGGTCAACGGATGCGTACAGGGTACGGCTTTTGCGTTTATGCGAGGCAATTCGCAGTATGGATGCCGACGTTTTTGTTCTTGAGGAAATTGAGAATGAGCGAATTCTGTATGACGTGACGAACAATCTGTCAGAAGCTTTTTGGAACAGCCGACGCGCGTGGAATTACGCGTTTTTTACCAAGAATCCGGGCGACGCAATCGGGTGTGCGGTGCTTTCTCGCTATCCGCTGGAACAGCCGAGGCTTCATACGCTTGACGTGCGCGATGGCGCAAAGCAACCGAGCCTGCGGACGGTAACGGAACTGACGCTGCGGCTTCCAAAGGAGCGGCGCATGATTCTTGTGGTCAATCACTGGAAGTCAAAGGCGGGCGGGGCAGAAAAGTCTGAGCTGTGGCGCGACGCACAGGAGTCGCTTTTGGCACGCGCCTTTGCCCGGAACCGCGCGGCTGGCTATGCCGTGCTTGCCGCCGGAGACTTTAACCGCGACCTGAGCGAATTTGCCGTGGATACAGATGGCAAGACCGTAACGCTCCGCGACCGCTGGCGTACGGGCGTGGGGGTGCAGGTGCTTTCGCCGTGGTGCATGGCAGAAGCTGGTGCCGGCTCCTACTTTTACAAGGGAAGCTGGGAACGGATTGATCATTTTTTTATGAGCGGCGAGATGCGCTTGAGCGGCTTTGCCCCCGTTAAGGACGGTCCGTGGTGCCACCAGAACGACGGCACGCCCTATGCCTACCGTATCTATTCCGGTCGCGGCTATTCTGACCATCTGCCCATCAGGTGCGACCTTGCCTTTGACTGAAAGGAATGTCGGGGCAGAAATATGGGGGCTGCAAGAAAAAAGGAATGAATTCCGCCGCAAGCAGTGGCTTTTGCGAGTGCACCGTTTGTTTTTGCGCTGTATTTTTGCCCTTGTGCTACCGCTTGTTCCGCTTGTCCAGGACAAACAGGTATTCGCTTACGTGTATGTCGCGGCCGTGCAGATTGCGGCTTCCGCGGAACGCGTTGTAGCCCGCCTCTAGTACGCTGACGGTGCCGAATTCTGCGAGCAGTGCTTCCATGCGTTCCCGCTTGATGAAGCCTTCGTTATTAAAGGAGATGACGAGGAATTTTGTGCGGACGCTTTGTACCAATTCGCGGAATGTTTCTTCGGCAAGAAGTTTTTTGTTGTAGGCGCTGCGGTTCCAGCCGCGCGGAATGCCGCTCACCCGGCTTATCGTGTTGCTGTCGGGGCGCTCGTAGGTCGTGATAAGGTTCAGCATGAAGTAGTTTGAGCCGTATGGATGCTGGTTGTAGGGCGGATCCATGTACACTAGGTCAAATTCGTTCTCTGGGAGTCCGTCGTACAGCTCCTTAGAAACGGAGAGCGCGTTTGCATCCGACTGAAAAATCCGCACCGGGCAGCAAAAGCGGCTCAGCACCGGAAACGGCAGCACGATGTCGCTGCATATGCGGCTGAGCGCGTTCCGTCCGTTTCCCCCGAACTGACCGATTCCTGTGGCAGAGTTCTTGTAGAAGCCCTTGAAGATTCCCGCTGTGTTCGCATGTACGGATGCCTGCGAAAGAAGCGGCGCTACAAAAAACGGTCGGAGTGCGGCAGGCACCCGCTCTTCAATGGTCATGCGGGCAAAATCTATGTAGCGGGCGTTGTGCGTGGTGTAAAAGCAGCGCTCGCCCTTTTGAATGCGTTCGGTTTCTTTGGGGGCGTACAGCTCCGTAATAAAGCCCGCTCGCTCCGTGCCGTTCACTCGGCGCAGGGTCTGGCTGGTTACCTCTTCGTGCAGCGCTCGAAGCGTGGCTTCGTCCACCTCGCTGGAGTTGGCAAGATAGCATTGGTTTATCGTGCGCGTGTACTGTTCCATGTCGTTTACGGTGAGCGTCTTGGAATGCGCCTTAAGGAAGCGCCCCACGATTCCGCTTCCAGAGAACATGTCCATCGTGTGCAGGCGTTCCTGATTCAGCTGGGATTTTACAAGCTCAACTGCCTGCCCAATAAAGCTGAGCAGCGCACGCTTGTTTCCGATGTAGGTAATAAGTTGGTCGGTAAGGAATGCGGGATTTTCTGTCATAGTCAGTCTGTAATCTCGTAGCGGTTCTTGCCGTTCTGCTTTGCCTTATATACGGCGGAATCTGCGGCTTTTACCCAGTCGGCGCTTGACCAGCCTTTTTGGTACAAGGCGATTCCTATGCTGAGCGAGCAATGGGACTGTTCCTGCATGAAGTCAAATTCGGTATCAAAGAATTCCCGGCGGATTTTTTCTACTATTGAAATGGCTTCCGCAAGGTTCTTGTTGTGCATGAGGATTACGAATTCGTCTCCGCCGTAACGGAACGCGCTTCTGTTCGTTTCCAGATTGGAGATGATGACCTCTGCCAGCGTGATGAGCACTGCGTCGCCCGCGGAATGTCCGTAGCTGTCGTTTATTTGCTTGAAGTTGTCCAAATCCAAAAAAACGAGGATTGCGTTATCGCCGTTTTCGTTGGAAAGGTGCATAAGGCGCTCTATGGCACCGGCAAGAGAGCGGCGGTTGTACAGGTTTGTGAGCGGCTCGCGCTGAAGCTCTTCGGCAAGCGCGCACTGCTTTTCGTAGCCGCTGCGTATGTATTCAATCTGGCTTATGCTTCCCTTGTAGATTTCCGTGGAAAGCACGAAGTTCCCGATGTTTATCATGAAGAGAATGAAAATGGAGACCACCGTATTGTAGATTGAGGTGATTGGCGTGGTCGTAATCAGCACGAGTGCAGAGACGGCGAGAATGCCAAGACATGAGATGAACACGCCGCGCAAAAGTCGTGGCTGCATGACGATTGCCGAAAAAATCATCGCGAGCGAGGGAGCAATCATGGAGCCGGTGAACGTGCAGTTGAAGATTGAGATTGCCGCCATATTCCCAAGGAACATGATTACCACGATGTTGTTCTTTGCATGGATTGAAAGACTGGGCTTTTTTAGGAACACGTGCGCGGTAAAAAGAAAAGCCAGCTGGATGATGGTGGGCGCAATAAAGCGGAACGTGATGAAATACCGCATTTCTGCGTCGTCCAGCGTCTTAAAATAGGCGTGAACGGCGAAAGAGCCGATTTTTGCGATTCCAATGATAAAAAAAAGAACCCAGCAGAAGCGTTCTATGCGGCGCTGCCACGTTGAAAAATATTCTTTTCTGTAGCCTTCAAAATCCATCATCTCTATAATACCCTATGTTGCTGCAAGGTTCAATTTGCTTGTGCGCTTGTTCGTGAACGACCTAAAGGGCAGAAAATCCAGCGTTGATTCCGTTCATTATGCTGTAGAAATCTGGGAAAGAAACTGAGCAGCATTCGGCGTCTTTTACCACGACCGATTCTCCTTCAGGAAGCGCAAGCCCAAGGCAGGCAAGGCTCATTGCAACCCGGTGGTCGTCATAGCTTTCCACCTCGCCGCCGTGAAGCTTCCATTCAGGATTTGCAGAACCGTCTGCCTTTACCGGCGAATGTCCGACTACCTTGAGCCAGTCCGGACCTACCTCAATTTTTGCACCAAGCTTCGCAAGCTCCTTCTGCATTACTTCAATTCGGTCCGTTTCCTTTTTGCGGCAAACGCCTATGTCTTCTATTACAATGCTTCCTTCCGTAAAACAGCCGGCAACTGCAAGGGCGCAGATTGCATCCGGATAGCCCGAAAGGTTCACGTGAAGCTCCTTGTTCGGAAGGTGCTCTGCAGAAAGTCGGCTTCCCTTTACAATCAGGTTTCCTTTTCCGTCATCCTTTATGTCTGCTCCGAGCGCTTTTAGCACGTCAACAATTGCCATGTCACCCTGACTTCCGGAATTGTCCACGTTGTCGATGGTAATCTCGCTGTTCGTGATGAGTGCGGCAACCAGGGGGAATGCAACGGCTTCCCAGTCGCTTGGAATTACCTTGTCAAAGGCTTTCATCTGAACCGGGCCGTGAACCTTTATGTGCTTGTAGTCTTCGCTGATTTCAAGCTTTACGCCCATTTCCTCAAGCCATAGGCGGGGCATGTTAAGGAACGGAGTTTCCCTTGGGTCTGTAAGCTCAATGTTCGTAGTGCCGTTCAGGCGGCTTGCGGCCATCATTATTCCGCTTATGTACTGGCTTAATCGTCCGTCTGTAATAATCGTGCTTCCGTCCTTTACAGGACCTTTGATTATAAGCGGAGGGGCATTTTTTTCAGGGCGGGAAATGTATGCTTCGGCGCCCATCTGCTTTAAAGCATCAACAACGTGAAGCACGGGGCGGGTGCGTATTGATTCGTCCCCTGTAAAGACCGCCCAGCCTTCAAAAGTTGCGGCAACCGGCGACATGAAATACAAAAGTGAGCCTGAATCCCCGACGTTCACCACGTCGCTTGGAAGGTGGGCATTAATACCTGCACCTTCGACAACCCAGTCCTTGGGATTTGAAATGTCTACTTTTGCGCCAAAAAGCGGAACGGCCTTGCTTGAAGAAACGCAGTCGGCGCCTCCAAGCGGGTTTCTGATATGAGAAGTGCCTTCTGCCAAAGAAGAAAAAAGCAGGGCACGGATTGTATGACTTTTAGAGCCGGGAACCTGAATGTGTCCCGAAAGAGAAGCTTTTTGTGATTTTATGTTCATAGTAGGCTAATAATAGCAGATTGCGGCTCTCTCGCCAATCAGCGGAATTAGATTCACGACAGGAAGCTGATTATTCCATGAGAGAAGCGAGCTGGCGCAGCTTTCTGACTGATAGCAGAATTGGGGTTACAAAAGTAAGCCCAATTCTTCCCATCTCCCGTATTTTTCTTCCAGCGATGCGGTCAGGGTGCTGTAGGCTTTGGACAGGCTCTCATAGTCCAGTTTTTCGCCGGCAGACATCTGGGCTTCCAGGTCGGATTTTTTGTCCTCCAATTCCATGATTTCTGCTTCAAGTGCCTCGAATTCTTTTTGCTCCTTGTAGGTGCGCTTGCGGGGGAGGGGAGCGCAGGTGCTACTTCGTTGGTCTTCTTTGGAAACTCGCGGGCAGGCTGAGTCTTTTGCAGCCGTTTTTTCTTCCTTCTTGAGTTCCTGCTTCTGCCCAAGTTTCTGCTCTTTTTTCTGCTGTTCCCGCAACTCAAGGTATTCCGAGCATTTTCCTACAAAGCCGCTTATGTTTCCGTCTTCCGCAAGGATAAAAAGACTGTCCGCAACCTTGTCCATAAAATAGCGGTCGTGGCTTACTACAAGAAGACAGCCCTGATACTGCATCAAAAACTGCTCAAGAACGTTCATCGTAAAAATGTCAAAATCGTTCGTAGGCTCATCCAGAATCAGGAAGTTCGGGTTTGTCATCAGAAGATCGGAAGAGCGTCGTGTAGGGAAAGAG
>CAKZZR010000014.1 GCA_937885475.1 uncultured Treponema sp. | reverse complement strand
CTAGCATGCTACACGCATTTTTGCCTTGGAACTTATTAACGTTGCCGCTTACGCGCCAGCAAAAATGAGTGTTTTTGAAGGCTGCAACTTCTCCTTTGCGCTATTTTTTAAGGTATCAGTTTATAATGTGCTTAGCCTGCGCCAGCAAAACAGAGTTCTTAAAGCCGCAGAGCCTTGCCTTATGCGCGCTCGCCGATAATGCTTTGTGCAAGAACAAGAACCTTGTCCGGGCAGGCGGCAACGCATTCGCCGCAGCTGGTGCATTTTTTGTAGTCTACGTTAGGAATGCCACTGGTGATGTCAATGCATTGCTCCGGGCATTTTTTTGCGCAGATGCCGCATTTGAAGCAGCCCACGGAACAATCCTTGCGAATCTGAGGCTTGTTGTCGCTATGGTTTGAGCAGCGCGCGATAGAGCCTTTTGTGTCAAAGTCGATGAGCTTCAGCAGGTGTTTTGGACAGGCGCGGGTACATTTGCCGCAGCCGACACATTTTTTGTAGTCAATGGCAGGAACTCCATCTTCCGTCATGCTGATTGCACCAAACGGACATTCCGCAATGCAGTCGCCCAAGCCGATACAGCCGAACGCGCATTTTTTTGTGCCGTTCATTGTAAGTTGCGCCGCCTTGCATGTCTTTACGCCAAGATACATGCCCTTTTCCTGCGCGCAGTCCTTTGTTCCGTTGCAGGCAACGAATGCAACAAGCGGCTTAAGCTCAACGCCGGCTTTTCCCATAATTTCGGCAATAGCCTGAGCGCATTTTGGTCCGCCGGCGACACAGCCGTTCGTGGGCGCTTCCTCCTTTACGACGGCACCGGCAAACGAGTCACAGCCGGCAAAGCCACAGCCACCGCAATTTGCGCCGCTCAGCGCTTCGCGCACCTTCTCTACCTTTGGGTCAACGTCAACATGAAAAATTTTCTTGAACAAACCCAAAAGCACGCCGAGCACAAAGGCAATCACAACGGCACAGATAATTGTATATAGTATCAAGTTCATAATCATTCTCCAAACAACGATGCAAGGGCATCGTTATTTTATAAGTCCCTTAAAGCCAAGGAACGCAAGGCTCAGGAGCGCCGCCGAAATGTACAGCGAAGGCGTTCCCTTAAATGCCTGCGGAATTTTTGCAATGCGCAGACGGCTCCGCACTCCGCTCATGATGACCATCGCAATCAAAAAGCCCATCGCCGCTCCGAACGCGTACACCAGGCTCTGCGTATAATTATAGTTCTTGCTGATGCAGTTGATTGTAACGCCCAGAACCGCGCAGTTCGTGGTGATGAGCGCAAGGTACACGCCCATCGCATTGTACAGTCCGGGCGCAGATTTCTTAAGGAAGAATTCCACCAGCTGAACGAGCGATGCAATGACCAGAATAAAAAAGAGCGTCTGAAGGAACTGAAGTCCAAGCGGAACCATGACCAGCTTGTAGAGCGGCCAGGTGACTGCCGTAGCAAGAATGATGACGAAGGTCGTGGCAAGCCCCATGCCGGTCGCCTTTTCCGTGTCGTTCGTCATGCCTATAAATGGACAGATTGCGAGATACTGAATGAATACGACGTTGTCGACGATTGCAGATTTTAGGAACAACTGAATTGTTTCCATCATTTTGAAGCCTCCTTTTTAGCCGCGGCAGACTGCTTGCACGCAATCACGATGGCGGCAAGAAAGCCGAACACCATGAAGCCGCCGGGCGCGCTGTTAAAAATGCCGATTCGGTACGCTTCCGGTAAAAGCTCAACGGAAATGCCCGTCCACAGTGTAATCGTGCCAGCGCCCAAAAGCTCGCGCACAAGCGAGATAATCACCAGAACCACCGTGTATCCCAGCCCCATTCCAAGCGCGTCAAGAATTGAATTTCCCGTATTGTTCTTTGAGGCAAAGGCTTCTACCCGGCCCATGATGATGCAGTTTACGACGATGAGCGGAAGGAACACGCCCAGCGCCTCGTACAATGGCTCAACAAACGCCTGAAGCACCATCTGCACGATGGTCGTGAACGCCGCAATGACCGTAATGAACACCGGAAGCCGAACCGCAGAAGGAATGAGCTTGCGGAAGAGGCTTATGACAATCTCGCTCATCAGAAGAACGAAGGTCATTCCCATTCCCATTCCAAGACCGTTAAAAACGCTTGTAGTTACGCCAAGAGACGAGCACAAGCCTATGTTCAGCACAAGAAGCGGATTTTCGCGTATGAATCCGTTCGTAAAAATTTCAAGCTGCTTATTCATTCTGACTTACCTCCGATTCTAAAAGTGCGAGAAGACATTTTGTTCCCTCGTTCAAAAGGCTTGCGACCCCCTCGCTGGTAATTGTCGCGCCGGAGATGGCGTCAAAATTTCTTCCTGCAAAAAAGCCGTCGCCCGCATTCATTCCGGTAAACTGCTCATAAAAAGGAACGCCGGAGCTTACAAGATAGGAGGAATCCTTTGCCTTGGAGCCAAAGCCAGGCGAGTCCGTGAGCTTAAGGAACTGAACGCCGGAAACAGTGCCGTCCGCATTCAGTCCAACAAGAATCGTACCATGATCATATGTGGGACCGGTAACCTCTGCCGCCGCACCAACAACATTGCCATCGTCCTTTGCAACATACAGACCGTCAATCGTAATCGCTCCCACAACGTCGTACTTAAAATCCTTTACAGACTCAAATGAAAGCCCTTCCTGCGGAAAAAAGCGGCTCATGGCAACGTTCACCTTTTCTGCCTGATTCTGCGCGATTTTTGGCGCCGTAATATTGTTTACGACGGCAAGAATCGTACAGGAAACAACGGCATAGGCAACAAGAACAAGCCCCAATTTTATCATATCAAAAACAGAATCCTGAGACTGTGCCATTATTTTTCCTCCTGAATTTCCCGCGCGTCCGCCATGTTGAATTCCATGCTGATTTTTGAGACATCGGGACGTCGGTTGCCCTTTTTGCCGTAGCCGTACATGCGCACGGTAAGGTTGTTAAGGAACGGAGCGAGCGCATTCATGATGAGAATGCTGAACATAACACCCTCTGGATAGCCGCCGAATCTGCGTATAAGGAACGTGATGAGCCCGCACCCAAAGCCGAACGCAAGGCGACCAGGCTTTGTAACCGGCGTGGTGGCGTAATCGGTAACCATGAACACCGCACCAAACAGCACACCGCCCGAAAGCAGCGCCATAACCACGTCCTGACCGGCAATGAAGCTTGAAAGCGCGACCGTTGCGAGCATTGCGAACGGAGCGCGCCAGTCAATTATGCGGAGCGCAAGCAACAGCACGAGCGAAACAAGGATGCAGAGAGCGGAAGTTTCGCCTATACAACCGGCGCGCTCGCCCAAAAAGAACTGAAGGTATACGGAGGAATCCGCAGTGAACGCCCCCTTCTTTATCTGGCTCAGCACCGTTGAGGAGGAAATGGCATCCAAGAGCGGCTCAGACTGGCTGGCCGCCGCTGAAGGCACCTTCCATGCAGCCCCCATTGCGGCCGGAAAACTGATTACGAGAAACGCACGTCCGGTAAGCGCCGGATTGAACACGTTGGAACCGATGCCGCCGAACAAGCCCTTTGCAACCACCACCGCAACCAGCGCGCCCAGCACGACCATCCACAGGGGAACGGTAACGGAGCATACGAGCGCAAGCATTACGCCGGTAACGCAGGCAGAAAGGTTCGCAACTACGATTTTTTGCCCCGTCAGCTTCTGAAAAAGCGCCTCAAACATAACGCAGCTTGCAACCGAAACAAGCACTGTAACAAGCGCCTTTACGCCAAAAATGACGATTCCGGCGATTACCTCCGGAAGAAGAGCCACCAGAACGGCAGCCATAATCTTCTGCGTTGAGCTTCCCGCCGAAAAATGCGGGCTTGAAGAAATATAAAACCTGTTTTCTGCCATTATTTTGCCTCACCTTTTGCTTTTGCGGCCTCTGCCTTAGCCCGCGCCTCTGCCATCTGCTGGCGAACGACGGCTTTTCCAAGCCGGAACCGCTGTACAAGCCTGATATTCGCCGGACACACAAAGGCACAGCAGCCGCATTCAATGCAGTCCATAAGACCAAAGCGGCGCGCCTTGCCGTAGTTTTCAGCCTCAAGCTCGCGCTTTATAAGCACCGGCGCAAGGTGCATGGCACAAGTTGCGACGCATTTTCCGCAGCTTATGCACTGATCCTCTTCTGTAAGAACAGTTTCTTCTTTTGTAAGGAACGTAACGCCACTCGTTCCCTTTGCAACCGGAAACGCCGCCGTAGCCATGGCAAAGCCCATCATAGGACCGCCGGAAATGATTTTTGCAGTTTTTTCGTCTTTTAGCGTGTAGAATTCCGGCGCAAGATCGCTTACAAGCGTGCCAATCGGAACTCGTAAATTGCACGGCTTTTCCACCGCTCCGCCGGAAATAGTGAGCGCGCGCTCAATGAGCGGCTTTCCAAGACGGAACGCGTCGCTTATGGCGCAGACCGTTCCCACATTTGAGATTATCGCGCCCGCGTCTGCAGGAAGCTTTGCGCTCGGAATCTCAACGCCAAGACAGGCGCTCACGATGAATTTTTCAGAGCCCTGCGGATATTTTGTCTTAACCAAAAAAACAGAGATGTCGTCGGCATAGCCCTTCTTAAGAATCTCCTCCTCAAGAATCGGCTTTACGTACGCCTTGTTGTCTTCAAGCGCGATGATTCCGCGCGCCCCGGTCAGACGAAGCACGATTGCAAGCCCGTCGATGACGCGCTCAGGCGTTTCCTGCATCGTCCGCTCATCGCAGGTAAGATACGGCTCGCATTCCGCAGCATTCACCAGGACATAATCAATTTCCTTGTCGCTCGGAGGATTCAGCTTTACATGCGCAGGGAACGAAGCGCCGCCCATTCCCACAATGCCTGCATCCTTGATGCGCATGAGCGCCGCCTCCGGCTCGCAGGTAAACGGATCAAGCGGCTCCATGAATTCCGTCCTGTCGGAATCGTCCGCTTCTATTACAATACACGGAACTTCTGAGTTTCCGGTAACGACACAATTACAGATTTTTTTAACCTTGCCGGAAACAGATGAATGCACAGGACAATTCATGAATTTATCGCCCGATGCAATTTTCTGCCCCTTTGCAACCAAATCTCCGACCTTTACAAGCGGCGAATTTGGTGCGCCACCCATGGTAACAGGAATCGTAACCGTTTTTGACGAAGGGAACGCCGGCATAATCGCACAGTGATTGCTAAGCTCCTTCATCTCCTGCGGGTGAATTCCGCCTTTAAAAGTATGCAATTTCATAACGCACAAAGTATACAGAGGATTTTTTAATAAGTCCATTTTTGGTTAGAAAAAGCTAACTATTTAAGCAAAAAGAGAAAAAGCGCGCAACAATGTATACAAAATCATACATCATCACGCGCTTTTTATGTTTTTTTAGGCTTCAAAAACGCAAATTCCAGCCTTAAATTTTTGGAATTCCGTCAAAGCCTTTCTTAAGGTCTGCGTCGGTCGGGATGTAGTCACCCATCTCGCCGTCATTGAATGACTTGTAGGCGTACATGTCAAAGTAGCCGGTTCCGGTAAGACCAAAGAGAATTGTCTTTTCCTCTCCTGTTTCCTTGCACTTGAGCGCCTCGTCGATGGCAACCTTGATTGCGTGGCTGGACTCAGGAGCCGGAAGAATTCCCTCTACCCGCGCGAACTGCTGTGCTGCGGCAAAAACCGCCGTCTGCTCAACAGAACGTGCCTCAATAAGCTTGTCGTCATAAAGCTGAGAAAGAATCGTACTCATGCCGTGGTAACGAAGACCGCCGGCATGATTTGCAGACGGAATGAATTCCGAGCCGAGCGTATACATTTTTGCGAGCGGACAAACGTGTCCTGTGTCGCAGAAGTCGTAGACGTATTTTCCGCGCGTAAGGCTTGGGCAGCTTGCAGGCTCCACCGCAATAAACTGGTAGTCAGCCTCGCCGCGAAGCTTTCTTCCCATGAACGACGAGATGAGTCCGCCAAGGTTTGAGCCACCGCCCGCACAACCAATGATTACGTCCGGCTTTATGCCATACTTGTCCATCGCAGTCATCGTCTCAAGACCGATGACCGTCTGATGCAAAAGCACCTGATTCAGCACGCTTCCAAGAACATAGCGGTAGCCGTCCTGCTTTGTGGCAGCCTCAACCGCTTCCGAGATTGCGCAGCCAAGGCTTCCTGTCGTTCCGGGGAATTCCGCAAGGATTTTTCTTCCTACTTCAGTGGTGTCAGACGGAGACGGCGTTACCGTAGCTCCATAGGTGCGCATTACCTCGCGGCGGAATGGCTTTTGCTCGTAGGAGCATTTTACCATGTACACCTGACAGTCTAGCCCAAAATATGAGCATGCCATGGAAAGCGCAGTTCCCCACTGACCAGCACCGGTTTCTGTTGTAACGCCCTTAAGCCCCTGCTTTTTTGCGTAGTACGCCTGAGCGATTGCGGAATTCAACTTGTGGCTTCCGCTGGTGTTGTTTCCTTCAAATTTATAGTAGATTTTTGCAGGTGTTTCCAATTTTTTTTCAAGGCAGTAGGCCCTTACAAGGGGAGCAGGCCTGTACATCTTGTAGAATTCGCGGATTTCATCGGGAATCGGAATATAGGCATCGCTTTCGTTAAGCTCCTGCTTTACAAGCTCGTTGCAAAACACATGCGAAAGTTCTTCTGCCGTACAAGGCTTAAACGTAGCGGGGTTCAAAAGCGGAGAAGGCTTGTTCTTCATGTCTGCACGGACATTATACCAGCTTGCAGGCAGTTCATTTTCAGAAAGATAAATTTTATATGGGATTGTTTCGGACATACGCAGCTCCTGAATTTCGTTCTTTTATCTGAATACCATCAGTATAGCAAAAAAAGAATTAAGGTGCAATAAAGGTTCACCAAGATTAGTTCATCTTTATATGGCGATTTGCATTTTCCCCATTGCATTTGATATAAATCAATAGTACAATATATAAATAAGTGGCAGGTTCAAACGTAACCTGTGCAAGGGGGATACAGATGGAGCAAGAAGTTGTGGTTTCACGAAGCAGCAATGCAAAAACCGCAGTAAAGGATCTGACCGGTAAGCTCAAAAGAGCTACTGGAGATTATCACGCTGTGATTTTCATGGCAGCCATTTCATTTGACTTTGAAGAGCTTTCAAAGGAGATAGCTGCATGCTTTCCAAAAGCTCAGGTAATCGGGACTAGTACGGCAGGAGAAATCAGCCCTGAAGGATTTTTAAACAACACTGTGGTTCTTACCACCATGTATTCACCTGAATCAAAGATTCACGGGGCCCTGATAGAAAACGGAAGCCGCTACCCTGTAAGCAGTAAAAATGAAATCGAAAAAGCCATGACTTTCTGTGGCATACAAAAAAATTCCCCACTTTCTGGCAAGAACGCCTTTGCAATAACATTCATAAACGGAGTTCACAACGCTGAGGAGACAATACTTTCAACGCTCTATTCAATAATAGGAAACGACTCTTTCCCGCTAGCAGGAGGCACAGCAGGCTACACAGGTAGCACGGCAGTGACCTATGTAAGCTTTAACGGAAGGACAACACAGGACGCGGCAGCCTTGCTTTTCATAAAGACCAGCTGCAAGTTTGACATACGGCAGGAAGACATCTTCAACCCAACGGGCAAGCGGGGTCTGGTTACGGGCGCAGACCCCATAAGCCGTACAATAAAGAGCCTCAACGGAAAGCCAGCCCAAACAGTATATGCCCAGCAGCTAGGGGTAAGCGAAAGTCAGGCAGG
>CAKZZR010000013.1 GCA_937885475.1 uncultured Treponema sp. | reverse complement strand
TCCTCTTCCCGGACGGACTGCGGGCATCCTGCGGAATTTGCGCTTGTGAAATCCTTAAGTACAGAGCGCTATCTAGTTTGTGATTTCTGTAAAAAAAATGCTGCACCTTTAAGATGCAGCATTTTTTTTGAGTTCGTGCGCTATGCAAGTTCGCTTTCAAGGGTTGGGTAGCGGTCAAGGTAGTCCTTTGTCATTTTTGCGGCTACACCGCTCAGAACGATGAGGGAGATACAGTTTGGAATTGCCATAAGACCGTTGGTGATGTCGGCGATTGTCCATACCGCAGAGATGGTCATGTAGGGACCGATTGCAACGGCAATGATGTACAGTATTCTGTATAAGCGCACGAGACGAAGATTTCCTTTTGTGAGGTATTCAAGGCATCGCTCGGAGTAGTAGTCCCAGCCAAGAATTGTTGTGAATGCAAAGAAGATGAGACATAGCATGAGCAGAAACTGAACGCTGTGTCCGTCGCCGCCTAATGTTGCGCGGAATGCGGCAGAAGTTATGGCAACGCCCTTGAGTTCCGGGGATGCCCATACGTCCGCACCTGCGATGACGATTGAAAGTCCTGTCATGGTACAGATGATGATGGTGTCGATGAAGGTTCCCGTCATTGATACGAGTCCTTGTGCAACTGGCTCCTGAACCTGTGCCGAGGCGGCGGCGATTGCTGCGGAACCAAGTCCTGCTTCATTGCTGAATATACCGCGCGCAACGCCTTTTTGCATTGAGTCTGTTATCTGCTTGAATGCCCAGCCGGCTGCTCCTCCTGCGGCTGCCTTCCAGCCGAATGCGCTCTGGAAAATGGTGAGGAATGCCCCCGGAATTTTTGTGGCGTTCATGATGAGGACGCTTACGCCAAGAAATACGTAGATGATTGCCATGAACGGCACGATTACCTGCGCAACCTTTGAGATTCGCTTGAGACCTCCGATGACTACGAGTGCAACAAAGAGCGTTACGAGCGCACCGGCAATTACAGTTGCCCATGAATAGTTGTTTTCTGCGATTGAGAATGCTATGTTCTGATTCTGCGGGTCAAAGGCGTTGTTTACGGCGGTCGCGATTCCGTTTATCTGGGTCATCGTTCCGATGCCGAGAAGACCTGCAAGCACGCCGAATACGGCGAACAGTACGGCAAGCCATCGCCATTTTGCGCCCATGCCTTTTTCGATTGTATAAAACGGACCTCCTACGATATGTCCGTCGTCCTTAACTTCACGGTAATGAACGGAAAGCATGCATTCCGTGTATTTTGTTGCGATGCCAAGAAGAGCCGCAAGCCACATCCAGAAAAGAGCGCCCGGTCCGCCAGCAGAGATTGCCGTTGCAACGCCGACGATGTTTCCTGTTCCGATGGTGGCAGAAAGCGCCGTACAAAGCGCGCCGAAGCTTGAGACTTCGCCATGCTCTCCGTCTGAGCTGCGGAAAATAGATTTGAGTCCGCGTCCAAGGTGGAAGAACTGCATTCCTCTGAGACGGATTGTAAGGATGAGTCCTGTTGCGAGAATGAGGACAATGGTCGGAATTCCCCATACGATGTCGTCAAGCTTTCCAAGAATTGTGTCAATTACATTCATTTTGAAAATCCTTGCGTGTTAAAAAATGAAGAGAGCGTACGCTCTCTGTAAAAACCACTTCATTGTAGGTTTCTTCTTATGATAGCATAGAAAGCGCGTTTCTGCTATACTTCATTCGGAGTTTTTATGGAAGCGGCGTTATATCTTATTCCTGTTACCTTGGGCGATACGGAATATTCCCGGGTTCTGCCGGAATACAATTTGTCTGTGATTCGCGGAATTCGTTTTTTTATTGCGGAGAATATAAAATCGGCAAAACGGTTCCTTGCAAAAATAGAGGGAAGCCATGTTGACGACGCGGAATACGTGGAGCTGAGCGAGCATACCGATACGAAGCAGATTCATGACTACCTTAAGCCTCTTGAGCGAGGCGAGCCGATGGGACTTTTGAGCGAGGCGGGCTGTCCTGCGGTGGCGGATCCTGGTGCGGATATTGTTGCAATCGCCCAGAAAAAAAATCTTCGCGTGGTGCCGCTCGTAGGTCCTTCTTCTATGATAATGGCGGTCATGGCAAGCGGACTGTGTGGACAGAGCTTTGCATTTAACGGATACCTTCCTGTAAAGCCTGCTGAGCGTGCGGAAAAGCTCCGCCAGCTGGAAGCCCGCGCCCGCAAGGAACGGCAGACGCAGCTTTTTATTGAAACCCCGTATCGCAATGCGCAGATGTTCGATTCCATTTTGCGTGCGTGCAGTCCCGATACCATGCTGTGCGTTGCCGCAGGAATTACAACTGAGCTGGAGTATATAAAAACTAAGGCAGTTGCCCAATGGAAAAAAGAAGGGCTTCCTGTCCTGCCCAGTCCGATTCCGTACTGCCGGGGGAAATTCCACCCGTATCCCGGAAGCTGACACATTTGGCGGGCCTTTTATATGGCGATTTCCCCAATGCATTGATCGAAAACCTGAAGCGGTTGATTTTT
>CAKZZR010000012.1 GCA_937885475.1 uncultured Treponema sp. | reverse complement strand
GATCATTAAAATATGCATCCCAAAGCTTTCTAAGTTCAGGATTTTCTTTTGACCATTCGTCAAATTCTTTTTTCCAGTTTTCTTCTGCAGCAGCAAACTCGGCTTTTTTAGAAGCAAAATAGTCATAAGCTTCCGGAACAACATAAAAATCTTTATCAACTGGAAGACCCAATGTTTCCTTTGCTTTTTTTACATCTTCAACTCCCAATGGAGCACCGTGAGTATCAGCCTTTCCCTGTTTTGGAGCAGACTTACCGATTATAGACTTTAAAATAATAAGAGTCGGCTTATCAGTACATTTTTTTGCTTTTTCTGCAAGCTTTATAATTTCAAGAGGCTTGTACATGTCGCCCTTAAGAACCTGCCAGCCATACGCTTCGTAGCGCTTGGCAACGTCCTCATCAAAGGTAATGTCAGAACAACCGTCAATCGTTATTTTATTCATGTCGTAGAACACAATGAGCTTTCCGAGTTTTAAGGTTCCGGCAAGCGAACATGCTTCAGAAGAAACTCCTTCCTCCAGACAGCCTTCGCCCACCAAAGAATAGGTGTAGTGGTCTACGATTGTGTGATTTTTTGTGTTGAATCGTGCGGCAAGCATTGATTCGGCAAGCGCCATACCAACCGCCATGGAAACGCCCTGTCCAAGAGGACCTGCGGTACACTCAACGCCATCGGTTACGCCGTATTCCGGGTGTCCGCAGCATACGGAGCCTACCTGACGGAACGACTTTATGTCGTCCATCGTAACTTTGTAGCCGCTCAAGTGCAGGATTGAATACAGCAGCATGGAACCATGACCCGCAGACAGAACGAATCGGTCTCTGTCCGCCCATTTAGAATCAGCAGGATTGTGCTTAAGGATTTCACCGTAAAGGACTGCGGCCAGCTCAGCCGCACCAAGAGGTGTTCCCGGATGACCAGAATTAGCCTTCTGGATTGCATCCATAGACAAGCTTCGGATTGAAGTTGCAACAGCAGTAATCGCTTTCTCGTTCATTTTTTTCCTCTTAGAGAAAAGATTTATTTTGATAACTCTCGTATCAAATCAAGTAATTGGGATTCTTCCGCGCCTTCTGCAAGCAATTTTCTGAATTTTGGAGCCTTGATTACGTTTCCTAAATCAGAAAGCACTTTCAGATGATCCTTGAGATTCTGCGCAAGAATGATGAACATGACGGAAACGGAAAGTCCGTCCGGCGCCGACATGTCTATAGGATTCTTAAGGCGTACGACGCACACCTTCTGGTCTTCTTCGTTTTTTAGCAGGGGAACGCGGCAGTGAGGAATGGCAATACAGTTGCCGACCGCCGTACTCATAAGATCCTCGCGGTCGCAGAGCGCCTTGTACACGTCATCAGAAGGAATGGATTCCGGAAGCTCCAGCCGGTCAACGATTTTTCGATACACTTCCTTGGCGGAAGAGCCTTCCACATCATTAAAGATGCCGCCTTTTTGAATCAACTGAGCCAACGTTACAGCCATATTCAACTCCTGACTTTTTTACTTTATCACTTCAGAACGGAAAATCCATTCTTCGATTCCTTCTCAAGCACCGCCCTAAGGTCTTCATTCACGCATTCAAAGTTGAATTCCATGCCTTCCATGGAAAGCAGGATTTCGTTCTTTTCTTTTATTACGGAAGCAACGTCTGTTTCCGTAACCTCAAGAATATGCAGGATATGCCCAAAAATCTGCGAAAGAATGACCAACGACTGCTGCGGAAACTTTGAGAGGTCAGTTCTTACCATATCGATTGAGTAGACCAGCATGTTCACCTGACTGAAAAGGTCAAGCGCCTTGTGCCTAAGCTCACCGATGACAGAATCTGCAAAGCGGTTGTATCTTGCCGCAAGTATATCATGTCTATTTTTCAAGTGCAATAACATGATTTTCTTGTGAAATTTAGAAAAGCGGTGAAAATTGGGGTGCAATTTTTTAAGGATTTCCTCGTAATCCTCATTGCTGTAAAAAAGCGAATCCTTTATGAACGCGCTCATCACATATTCCGGGAGCGGCTCCGCGGAATCGTCCTCCGGCTCGTCCACAAGCGCGTTAAGATATTCGCAGAACGCCTCGTCCGCGTCCTCCGGCAGCGCGCCCCGTTCCTGCTCCTGATTGCCCGCAGAAGAAGAGCGCCCGGCGCTTTCAACGGCGGCAGAATTCCACGTGCCAATTGCAGGAACTTCCTGCCCCTTGTGCCATAGCCGCGTCTCAACGCCAAAAAGCTCAAAGCCAACGTTTGCGGAATGCTCAAAAAATTCTTCTATTGAGCCGCAGTTTTTATGGCACAGCATGTTAAGATTGTTTGCAAAGACCATTGCAAGCTGGTCTTCTATGGAACCGAGCGGACCAAGAATGTCAAAGGATGCGTTAAGCTCGCGGTCCAGGGCGGAATACCATTCGGCACGCTGAACGTCCTCCATCGTCATCTGAAGCCCCGCCCCCTCGCGGTGAATGAATTCCACCTGAACAGCGCTTGAGTCCCAGTCCGTAACGCGGGCAAGGATGCGGTCGCCATAGCAAAAGCCGTCTGCAATGAGCGGTGCAAGCGAAGGGCCGGTAACCTTTACCGTAGGCGGAAGCACAAAGTCTGTCTTTCCCAAATCAATGCCGGAATTTGCCGGATCGGACACAATATATTGGCTTGAATACTCGTCGCCGTACAGCGTGTATGCGTCCAGTACGGTGGCGCTGTCAAATTCAGTTTCGGTAAGCTCAAGCAGATTATTCTTATAGTAAAAATTAATCCCAAGCGGCAGAATTTCCGGGTCTACAAACGGCATGCAGCGATGCCCCACGATGAGCGTCCTGTTCATAAGCTCTTTTCGTCCCGGCTTAATGCTAAAATACCGCTGAGTGAACGCTGCGGCACGGGTTGCATAACGCCCGTCCTTCAAAACAAAGATATTGGGATTCGTCTCAAGATAGTCAACGCATTCCGCCTCTGTTGCACGGATGCCGCATTCGCGCACAAATTCCATAAAATCAGCCAGCGAGAAAACATCGGTGTAGGTGCGGACAAAGTGATTTATAAGAACTTCTGGTTGTATCTTCATGCTCAGTTCACACGGATATCGTCGGCGGTAAAGCCGCAGTCAGAAAGCACCTTCTCAGCCTGCTCCCTTGTAATGCCGCTGACCTTTATGGTAAGGCGGCGCTTTGTTGCCTCGGTAAGCTCGCGCGTAACCATGGAAACAACGTTGCCATTGATTGCGGCAATGCCGTTCACAAGCTTTGCGACCTGCCCCGGCTTGTCGTCCATAGAAAGAATCATGCGCACGCCGCTCTGGTGCGCACCGAACATTTCGGTAAACAGGCGGAATACGTCGCTTTCAGTTATGATGCCAGAAATAAAGTCGCCGCTCATAACAGGAAGGCAGCTTACGCCGTGCTCAACCATGATTCGCGCAGCGGTCTCAACCACCTCGTCGTCCGGCACGGTAACGACGTTCCTTACCATGATTTTTTCAACGGTCAGTTTTGAAAGCAGATAGCTTATCTCGTAAATATCAAGCGTGGTGGCATCAGACGGAGAAGCCTTCTGCAAATCTCCCTTAGAAAGAATGCCGACCAATTTTTTATTCTTGTCCACAACAGGAAGCCGGCTTATATTATTCTTTGTCATCAAAGCCTTGGCGTCCGTCAGCGAGCAGTCGTCCGAAATAATCACTGGATTTTTTGTCATAACATTCTTTATAAGCATACGCGCCTCCTGAATACGTTCATTATACCACAGCTTTTGTATTTTTTAGAGATTTCCTTTTTCATTAACTGATTTATGCGTCAACCGCCAAGATATGCCGCACGCACGGAATCATCGCTGAGCATGTCGCTTGCCTTGCCAGATTTTGTAATCTCGCCGGTTTCCAGAATGTAGGCGCGGTCTGCAATGGAAAGCGCCTTGTACGCATTCTGCTCAACCAAAAGCACTGTAGTTCCGTCCGCGTTGATTCGCTTTATAATCTCAAAAATCTCGTCCACCAGAATAGGCGCAAGCCCCATCGAAGGCTCGTCCAAAAGCAAAAGGCGCGGCATGGACATAAGTGCCCGCCCCATCGCTAGCATCTGCTGCTCGCCGCCGCTCAAGGTTCCTGCAAACTGCTTTACGCGCTCCTTAAGGCGCGGAAACAGCGTGAACACGCGTTCCTTGTTGCGCTCAATTTCTGCCTTGTCCTTGCGAAGATACGCGCCAAGCTCCAGATTCTCAAACACCGTAAGGTTTGAGAACACGCGCCGTCCTTCCGGCACCTGAATAAGGTTGCGGGCAACAATCTTATCCGCTGTCAGATTGGTGATGTCCTCGCCCTCAAACAGAATCGTTCCAGACTGCTTTTTCAGAATATTTGAGATTGCATGCAACGTAGTGGTCTTGCCGGCACCGTTGGAGCCAATCAGCGTTATAATCTCGCCCTTCTCTACGGAAAACGTTATTCCGCGGAGCGCCTTGATTGCGCCGTACTGTACGCACAAATCCTTTACCTCAAGCATCATAGCGTTCCCCCTATTCGTTTCCCAAGTAAGCCTTTATAACCTGCGGGTCAGACTTTATCTCGTCCGGCGTACCAGAAGCAATAATCCGTCCGTAATTAAGAACCATAATGCGCTCGCAGATTCCCATGACAAGCTTCATGTCATGCTCAATAAGCAGAATCGTCAGCATGAATTCCTTTCGGATAAACGCAATAAGCTCCATAAGTTCCTGCGTTTCCTGCGGGTTCATGCCGGCGGCCGGCTCGTCAAGCAACAGCAGCTTTGGCGACGAGGCAAGGGCGCGCACAATCTCAAGCTTGCGCTGCTCGCCGTACGGCAAGTTCTTTGCAAGCTCCTGCGCTTTTGCGTCAATCTTAAAAAGAGAAAGCAACTGCATTGCCTTTCCTGCAATGATTTCCTCATCCATGCGGAACCGCGGCGTTCTGAACACAACGTCAAGCGGGTTTGCCGCGCGCGAATTATGCAGCGCAATGCGAACGTTGTCCAGAACGCTCAAATTTCCGAACAACCTGATATTCTGGAATGTGCGCGCAATGCCAAGCATATTAAGACGCGCCGGTCCCAGCTTGTTTATGACGTGAACCTTTCCGTTCCTGTCCCAAAACGAAATCTGTCCGTCGGTAGGAGTGTAGATGCCGCTTACCATATTGAACATGGTGGTTTTTCCGGCACCGTTCGGTCCAATCAACCCGATAAGCTCGCCCTCATACAAATCAAACGACGCGTCGCTTACGGCGCACAGTCCTCCAAAAACAATCTTTACGTCGGAAACCTGCAAAACCAGTTTTTTATCTGCCATTTTTTCCTCCGAATCGTGAGGCTACCAGCTTTTTAATGCCGCCGTCCTTAATCCATTCAAACGCGCGCACAAAAGAAAGCTCACGGGTTCCCAAAAGCCCCTGCGGTCTGAACAGCATTACAAGAATCAGCACCACCGGATAGAACAAAAGGCGGTAATTCTGCAAGAAACGCAAGCCTTCCTGCAGATAGGTAAGCACGAACGCCGCAAGGACGGAGCCTGTCATAGAGCCCATTCCGCCAAGAACGACAAAAATAAGGTAGTCAATTGATTTTGTAAAAGCCGCCTGCTCCGGCTTGATAAAGCCAACGTACATAACGTACAGCGCGCCGCCAAGCCCCGCGATAAAACTTGCAAGAACAAAGCCGACCATCTTGTACTTGAACACCGGAATTCCGCAGGAATTTGCGGCAACCTCGTCCTCGCGCACGGCAAGAATGACGCGCCCGTACGAGGAGCGTATGATGTTCTGCACAAGCACGATGACGGCAACAAGCACCGCCGAAATAACAAGAATCGCGACCACCGCGTTCAGCGTAAGGATTGTAGTGAATGACTTTCCGTTAGGACCGCCGGTAAGACCTTTCATGTTCACAAGGACGACGCGGATAATCTCGCCGAATGCCAGCGTAACGATGGCAAGGTAGTCGCCCTCCAACTTGAGCGTAGGAAAGCCGATTAAAAAGCCAAAGAACGCCGTGATGAGCGCAGCAAGCAGCACGGAACCAGGAAGCGGAATATGCGCCGAGTCCGTAAGAATAATCGTAGCGTAGCCTCCCAGTGCCATAAAGCCCGCCTGCCCAAGGCTCAGCTGCCCGGTAATTCCCGAAACAAGGTTCACGCTTATTGCCATGATGGCGCAAATTCCAGCCGTGCAAAAAATGCCGGACGCATACACGTCAAAAATGCCCGTCAGCGTGAACAGAACCGGAAGCGCCACCGCCAAAAACGCCACGCAAGAAAGAATCAGTGTATTTTTACCAAATTGTTTCATTCCGCGCCCCCTTATACCTTTACCGTCGTCTTTTTGCCAAAGATTCCGGACGGCTTAACCAAAAGAATAACAATCAGAATGATATACGAGATTGCGTCCGCATACTGACTGCTCAGGTAGCCCTTGGTCATGGTTTCGGCAATGCCAAGGATTATTCCGCCCGCCATTGCACCCGGAATTGAGCCGATTCCGCCAAGAACCGCCGCAACGAACGCCTTGAGCCCCGGAATGTAGCCCATCATGGGGTCAATCTGCGGGTACGCGGTTGCATACAGAATTCCGCCCGCGCCGGCAAGCACCGAACCGATTACAAAGGTAATGGCAATGATGTTGTTCACGTTGATTCCCATAAGGGCTGCCGCCTGAAGGTCAAAGGAAACTGCCTGCATGGCTTTTCCAGTCTTGGTGCGGTTTACGATAAAATTGAGCAGAACCATAAGCACCGCGCTTGAGATGATTACGATGAGCTGAAGGTTTGAGATGGAAATGATTCCGAACGAAAAGTTTGTGATTCCCATAGTAGGAAACTGCCGCGGCTTAAGACCTACAAAGGGAAGCACGCGCATAAGATTCTGAAGAATAAGTTCCACGGCAATGGCCGTAATCAGCGAATTGAGGCGCGGAGCCGAACGCAGCGGACGGTAGGCAAAGCGCTCTATGAGCAAAGAAAGCAGCGCGCACAGCACCATAGCCGCAATGAACGCCCCCGCCATGCCGGGAATGGTCGCGCCAAGCGCCATAAGCACAAAATATCCGGCATACGCCCCCATCATCATGACGTCGCCGTGGGCAAAATTGATAAGCTTTACAATTCCGTAGACCATCGTGTAGCCAAGCGCAATAAGCGCATAAATGCTGCCGAGCGACAGTCCGTTTATAAGCTGCTGAACAAAAATAGAGCCGCTATTCACCATGTTCCCCCAAGAAGTTTTCTACTATAATTTTAATCTATCGGGGGAATAGTGGCAACTAGACAAGCGGAACAAAATCAATGAACGCCGTCAATCGATAATCACATACGTCCTGAGCGATGAGGAGCTTCGGCTGTTGAATTCAAGCGTTACCGATTCCGCACCTTCAGCAATAGTTCCGATTTTCTGCAATTCCATTCCGTAGGGACGCACGCCGCCACTGCAATAGGTGTTTGAAGCGAACAAATATGGGCCGGCGTATGCAAGGTCCGCGTACTCTGAATCAGAATATGCGGTTATCCCCATCTCCGCAAGGTTCCACAAATCAATGGAATCAAGCCCATATCCATAGGAAATTCCAGTCTCAAAATCAGAATAATAAAGCTCATCATCAGCCTGCAATGCGACCGTGTTCATAAAGGCATTGTCAGAGCCGCTCACCACGCAGTCATAGGAAAATTGCGAAAGCAGGGCTTCCATGCCTTGCCCGGTCGCGTCTTTTATTGCGTCATAACTGAACAAAAGCGACTGTGTAAGCGCCTGAGCAAGGGGTGCGCCGCCGTATTTTCGTGCAAGCCATGCACCAAAGGCATAGTTCACCGCATAAGAAACAGTCACATTGGAATCATTGTATTCCACACCTGACAGATAGTACGCATAATTAAAGCCAGGCAAGCGTGCCATGGCGCAGTTATCTATAGAATAATCCTCGGCGGCAGTCAAAAGGTATTCATGCATGAAATCCTCGCATTGCATTGCCAAAAGCTCCGCAAGCCAGACATCAAAATATTCAATCTCATTTTTCTTTTCAAAATAAGGAATTGTTTTTGCGCCAAAGGTTATCAAATGCTGATATTCGTGAACGACCGTGGCAATCACTTCCGCAGGCTCCTCCACAAAAAAGGCGGAATCAATGTACAAGTATTTTCCTTCATTTGAGCAGTAGTAGTCATAATTAAGGGCATTGGCAAAGGATTCGCCAAGAACGGTATTTATGTCCGCAGCATTTGGAAAATAGTCCTTCCAACTGAAATAGCCAAGAACAGAACCGTTGTTTTTGCCTTTTGTGTAGTCTCCGCCAATGTCGTAAACAACAAGGTTCACCTTCGTTCCCGTATCAGAAAGAACGCCCATGTCCTTCAGAACCCAGTTATCAGAAGAAGTATAATAGAACATCTTGTCGGATTCCGCGCCGTACAGGTTGCGCTCCAGCATATAGATTTTTTCAAAAGACTCTGCCAGCTGCTCTGCAAGCGCAGATGTAATCTTTTTTCCGCTGGCAGTGCTGCCGCTTGTGTAGCTGCTGCCGTATACCCACACGTTGCAATGCTCTGTTGCGGCGCGCAGAACGACATTCACCTGGTTGTATTCCTCATCTTTTGTATCAAGCCACAGAGATTTTGTGGTCGTGCCTACAGTCAAGGGGAGCGGATTAGCCGTTCGGTCTATGTCAGAGCCAGCCGTAGCAGAACGCGAGCGAGCACCGGAAAAGCCAGAAAATTCCTTGGCGTACCGAAGCATTCCGCAGCGTCTTTTTTGGGCGGCTTCAACGTCCTGCGCGTCGTATTCCAACGCACGAGATGGCTTGGAGAAAGTCTGCGACTTTGCCTCGTAAAACGTCAGATTTGATGATGCCGCCGAAACATACCTGTCCTTGGACGCAGAAATCACTTTTTCAGTAGGATTTGTTTTTGCAAGATACAGCGTCTTTCCGCCAACGGCTCCATTAACCGTAAGGTACAGCGTTGACGGAGACACTTTGATTGAGCTGCCAGACACATACGATTCGCTCACGGAATCAGAGGCAACCACATCGTAGTCAGAACTTTCTGAATAGCCAGAAGTGTCGTCCTGACTGCACCCAAAAATCAGCGTGAGCACCGCGCAAAAAACTGCCAGACCAAAAAATCTTTTCATACATCTATTCTAACACAGAACGGGCGATTGGGTTACAATTGAAAACCTCTTGCCCTGAATATCAGTCATTTGGATCAAGCACTGCAAAGCCGTTTGCAGGAGCGCTTAGGCTGTATGAACCGCTTACGCTTACGGTCTGACTGTTCAACGTGCCACTTCCGTCCGAGGTATAGAGCGTGTATGAGCCAGAAGGCAGGTCGGTGAAGGAATGAGACATGGAATCCCCGCCTTTATTCAAAAGCACTGCGGCAACTTTAGAGCCATATGTTCTTGTAATCGCAGCCTTGTCTCCAGAAACTTCTATGTTGCTCTGCACGCCCTTTTGAATACACTCGCTTGCATGACGAACAGCGTTCAAAACCTTAAGATGCTTATACATTGCAGGCTTATTGTTCTTAACATAATTAATACCATTATCACCAAGCATCCAGCGGGCGCAAACATCTTCTTTATTGGTGGTTGCTTTTGCTCCTTCCCACGCATACATTGCCTCTGTTCCATAATAAACAATAGGGACACCGCGGAAAAGATATATATAATTCAATGCATTTTTATACTGAGTTTCATTTAACCAACCGTTTGAGCGAGCCACATCGTGATTATCCACGAACATCCCGCTCCAGGTTGAATCTTCGTCAGTAAGCCCATCTTTTACATCATTTGATGTCATGCTGACAAACTGTGAATAATTTCCATTGTTTTCAAATGTGGAACGCATTTGTCCAGGATAATCCATACAACTAGCGGTCATATCGAGCTGATGGAACGAACCTGTAGTATCCTTACTATGAAGCTGGATAGATGCACCGCGTCCGCCCCATGCTTCTCCAACCATATAGAAATAGTCATTGCCGATGGATTTTGCATAGTTATACATCGTATCTGCAAATTCTCCCCACCATTCTGCCGGCATGTAAGCAACTGTATCAATGCGGAATGCATCAACGCCTGCATCAATGTATTTTTTATAAGTGTTGATTAAATGCTGTCTAGCATCCTTTCCGTCTGGACCAGACTCGTTAAAATCTATAAGCCCCGGAATACCAGCACCGCCATAATAATCAAAAAATCCCTTGTATTTGTCCGTTGCATCGTAATATGGGTCTCCTGTTTCCCACGTCCAAGTCTTACCATCCATAATCACAGTATTTCTTAAATCATACCATTTAGTATCTGTATTAGGTGCCGTTGGATGACCATGATTACATACGATGTCCTGCATTACTCGGATTCCCTTTGCGTGGCATGCTTCAATCAAGGCTTTGTAGTCATCCCAACCGTCGCTGTTCTTTCCGCTTGAGTGCAGATGAGGGTCAATCTGGTCAAAATCGTAAGCCCAATAGCCATGGAAAGCACTTGCTTCATACTCACCACCATAGTAGTAACGACCCTCTGGCTGTTTTGGAACAGGCGTAATCCAGATTGCGGTAAATCCCATGTCGGCGATGTAGTCAAGATTGTTGATAATACCTTTGAAATCTCCACCGTGGTAGTAAGAAAGGATTCCGGTCTTTGACTCATCGTAATCGTAAAGCTGGCTTTCGCCGTTCGGAAGGTATTCGTCGCCCCAAATGTTGTTGTTGGTCTTGTCTCCGTCGGCAAAGCGGTCGGTCATCATGAAGTAAACGGTTTCCTCTCGGAAGTCACGGTGCTGGAAGTCGGACTTTTTGGTAATGCTTACTTTCTGTGTATCATAAACAGACTTTGTAACTCCGTCCTCCGTTCCGGTAACTGTGAGCGTTACGGTAACAGACTTTCCTATCAGGCTTTCTGAATATGTATGCGTTGGCTTTGTACCTGTTCCTGTGGTTCCGTCGCCAAAATCCCATGAATAACTTGTGATGCTGCCTTTTGAAGAAGAACCGTCAAACGTTTTTTCTACAGTTGCCATTGCACTGGAATTATTTGAAATCACAGCCTTTAAGTAAATCGTATTTGAAACCTCAAGCGAAACCGGTTCCGAAACCGCAGTGTTGCCTGCCTTGTCGTATGCCTTTGCAGAAACAGAATATGTTCCGTTGGCAGAATCAAGGGTATCCCAAATAAGAGCGCTTGCTCCGTCAGTCGTTCCAAGAAGCGTGGTTCCTGCATAGTATTCAACCTTTTCAATTCCGCTTTCGTCCGTTGCAAAGGCAAAAAGCTCAACGGAACCCATTACCGTAGAAGCGGAAGGACGAATCCACGTTACAGTTGGAGCCGTCGTGTCAGCTAAAGAAGAGCCGGACCAAGAGCCGTTTTCGTAGTACCATGTGCCGGCAGTACGTGAAAGGTCTTCCGTCTGATTTCCATTCCAATCAGCCTGGGTTTTAAAAAGCAGATTTATGGAAGCATAATTCAAAGTCGCGGTGTACCAATCGGAGCCTTTGTCAGTTGCGGCGGTCATTTCCAAAAGAGTACCGCTTTCATTTCCTTCCCAATACCAAAGATACTTATATCCTTTTGCAAAAAGAACGATGTTGCTTGCCTCGCCACCACCAAGCACGTAGTCCGCTTTGTCTTTAAGAGCGCTTGTTCCGCCCGCCTTAAAATCAACGGCGAGCGCAGAGGTGTTTATCTTCTCAAAATCATAGGAAGAATCAATTGCTTTTTCTATTTCAGAAACGTCGTCAGCAGAAATTTTTGAGGTCTCATAATCCAGCTCACGAAGATAGTAGAACACATTTCCCAATGCGGTTGAAGCGCGGCTAACAATGCACTCGTTAGTTCCAACGTCCACATCAAGCACCTTGCGGATAACGCCGCCTACAATTTCCTTTCCGTCGGAATCGAACGCCTGAATCTGCACGATGCGATTGGAACCGGTCGGAACGTTCTCAATCTCAAAGCTTCCAGTTCCGCCATTTACCGCAATATTATTCTTGCATGGCTCGCTTCCCGTCTGAATGTCAGAAGCAAAAACCGTTGCGTTCACATAGGAAATCGCCGAAACATCCAAAGTTCGGCTTGCGTCCTCAGAGGACACTGAAAGACTCCCATATTTTCCGTCAGAAGAAAACGAATCAGAATTCAATTGATTTGCACAGGACATAACAAAAAGACCTGCAACAGCGACAATGAGCCTGATAAGCCCATTAAAACGATTTGAAAACATAAAGAACCTCATACTTTTTTAATTTGCTTGAATTTTAAGTCTGGATTTGCAATAAGTCAAATAAAAACTTACGCGCTTATAAACAAAAAAAACTGCCTTCCGCAAAATGGAAGGCAGTTTTTAACGAATACTAATTGTATGACACACCGCAGTCAGCAGGATTCCTGTCAGAAACAAGAATCGGCTGACTTGTGGTTCCGCCGGCAAACGTTACAGAACCGTTTGCAACGCTTGTACTTGTTCCGTCGTACCAGTTGTAAACGGTCGTGCCATCCGCAAACAGCCCGCTTACATCAACAGTTGTACCACTGATGCTGATTGCAATTTTATTTTCACCCGCGCTTCCGCTGTAGGTGCGTTTGTAAGCCGTGCCAGTGCCAGCACCGACAGCAGGGTTGTACTTACGGAAGTTACCAACCTTGCCCCAGTGAGCGATAAGGCTTGTGTTACTAAAGTCCATGTCGCCGCGGGTCATCATGTCGCTGTCGCCGCAGTCTTTGTACTGCTGACCTCGAGCACTTTCATCACCATAGTAAATCTGAACTCCACCTGGCAAAAGCGTAAGCATTGTTCCTACTTCTGCCTGATTGCTTGCGCGGCACAATGCTGTATCGTGGCTAGAAACGTAAGTAAGCACATTATTGTGGTTACCATTACCATCGTCGTCAGTTGCATTGTTATTTATGCAAAGATAGTCATTCCAAGAGGATGCACTTGGATAACTAGAAGTCGTGCCTGAAGTCTGAGACCCATTGAAGCAGAAGTTTATCATGCTATCAAACTTTCCTGTTCCGTAGTAATCACCACCAGAACCGCCAACAACATTCCAACCCCAGCATTCACCTGTCATCCAGAAGCTTTCATCCCAGTCGGCAGCTCCTGTATCTACACCATTATATTTCTTATCCTTTGAGCTGTCGTTGCGCCATGCTTCCAAAGCTGCTGTACATGCAACCTTAAGTTCGCCCCAGCGTTTTGGTTCTACATGCTTCGCAGTATCGCAACGGAAGCCATCTATTCCAAATTCTCGAACCCACGCACTAAGCCAGACTTCTTGATAGATTGCAGGAGCAACACCTTTATCCGTGCGGTAGTCTCCGCTCCAGCCGTTCCAGTCTACATTTGAAACAGAAGGGTTATAATAGTTTGCTTTTACAGAAGCGCTGTCTTCATTCCATTTAGTAACGAGAACTGGAGCCATTCCAACGGTTGACTCAAGCTCTGTTTTTACGTCTGGAAGACCGCCACAACTTCCGCCGTATTCAGAACCAGTTTCGTAGCCGAACGAGCGAATCCATGGACCGAACCACTTTGAATCCCAATAACTGTTATCCCAAAGAACCGTGTCATTTGCAACCCAAAGCCCATCTGTAGTGCCAATCCAGTCAGCCGTATGCTCTGTATAACCATAGCTGTACGTTACCATGTCGGCAGTGTTGTTGTAGCCAACATGATTCATTACGATATCCATGATTACGCGAATTCCCTTTGAATGGCACGCGTTTACAAATGTACGAAGTTCATCCAAAGTACCCATGTTCTGATCAAGAGCCGTCCAGTCCAAGGTGTAGTAACCGTGGAACGCATAATGCGGGAACGCACCGTTCTTTCCGCCTACCCAGCCGTGAATCTGCTCATAAGGAGCGGTAATCCAGATTGCGTTTACGCCAAGCTTGTCAAAGTAGTCAAGTTTTGCCGTCAAGCCTTTAAGGTCGCCACCATGGAACGTTGCAACATCAGGAACAGCTGAATTGCTTGAATTATTTGCGCGGCTATAGCTGTGGTCGTTTGTCGTATCGCCATTGTAGAATCGGTCAGTAAGCACAAAGTAGGCGTTCACGTTATCCCACGTAAAATAGTCAGTGCTTTCTTCTGCGATAGTTAAAGTAGATGTTGCATTTACGGTGTCCACGCTGTTGGTTACAGAAGCCGTAATCGTAAGCGAACCACCAGCAGAAACTCCCAAAGAAGAGGCGCTGATAGAAAGAGAATTATTTGTAAAGTCAGAATATGAGTACGACTTTGTAACAGCCCCCGACAAAGAAACAGAGGCAGCCGTAATCGTGTCGTTCCCATTCGTGAGGGAAACCGTAATACTTCCATTCAACGGAAGTTTCTTTCCATTTGCTGGAGAAATGCTTACTGTCGGAGCAACCGGCGGAGGCACTTCTGTTGGATCAGCCTGATAGAACAGGCCTGCTGTTCCGGAAACACCCGCAGCATCATACCAGAAACCAGAAGTCATTCCTGTTGCAACGGTAGACCCACTGTTCAAGATAAGCGAGAATTCCTTTCCTTCGTCATAAGCTTCTGCATCTACTTCAAATACATACCAACCGTTATTGTAAATAAGGTCAGTTGCGGCAGACATCTTAACTCCAGGCCAAGTATATCCCATTTCTTGCGTCGTTGCCATTCCGCTAGCCTGCCAAAGCCAAAGCGTTGGTGCTTCTGTACCAGAGACATAAATCTTTAGTGGCACGGCAGGACTTTCAACTGTAAGACGAACTGTTTTTTCTCCCGAATCTATGGGAGAAGGGTTTTCTGTATAATAAGTTCCCGTTGTACTGTCATACCAGAATGTTCCTGTATAGCTGGTCGAACATTCGTTACCCTTATTTATTTTGAAACTGATTTTTCCACCGGAAGAGTATTCCGTAAAATCTTCTGCATACCAGCCAGTTGTTTCTTTCATGTATGTTGAAGAGGCAGATGAAATTGCGCTCTGTGCATTCCAACTGCCGTAAATCTTTTCACTAAGAGCAACACTGCTTCCACTTGTTTCCCAAGCCCACAAAGTAGGAGCCTATGCTGCTTTTATGAATACGATTACTTTATCAGAAAAATCAACGCCCGCAGAAACTAAAGAAACATCAACGGTGGTTGTTTCGCCAGAAGCAACATAAACGCTTTCAGACTTTACAGTTGCACCGGCAGAATCTTTTACAAGAACCTTCCAGCTACCAGGGTATGCCTTAAGCTCAAAAGAATCACTTGCACCAGAAATCGTCTGTGACTCAGAGGCAACATCCGTTACTTGCACCGTGTAGCCAGCAGCATTTGACGAGGTAACGCTTACCGTTCCGTAAGTAGATACATATGTGTCAGAAGCCATGCCTGAAGCACTGTTTCCCCCGGCTTTAAAGGCAGTCGCAAAGGCTTTTGCGTCAAACAAACTCGGGTGAACCGCCGGAATTTTTGAAGAAAAAGAAGAGCTTTCGATTGAGCTTACATCGATTCCCGATTTTATCAAATAGTAAAAAACACTTGCAACCGCAGTAGAATCCCAATCCACAGCTACAGAAGTGCTTTTTCCTGCTTCTACAGTACATACAGCCCTAATTACAGCGCCCGTTACATTGCTTTCCACGGTTACGACACGGTTGTTGCCCGCCGGAATTCCACTGATTGCAACAGTCCCCGCACCAGCAGTAATCGCAACATCCTTTTTGGAAACATCCTGCATTCCATACCCAGAAACCGTAACCGTCGCAGTCGTTAAAGAAGAAACATCAAGCGCACGCGAGTCGGATGCAACAGATTCGCCCGAAACAACCTCTATCGAGCCATACTCAACAGCCTCACCGCTGCCAGAAGAAATGCTGTTCGCGCACCCTGTAAGCATCAAAAAACCGCACGCGCCAAAAACAGCCGCCAATTTTACAAACGTTTTTTCAAACACTTTCATAAAACCGCCCCTTTGAATGTAAGAACTTTTTACCTTAATTCTTAGGCAACAACCATTGCCTTGCTCAAAATTATCAGTTCAGATTTTTTATCTGTCAAGATTTTTTTGAGCGCTGGTAAAAGCACAGGCTGCACGCTCTAGCCTACATCCCGCACCACGCGCAACTTGCCCACTCATTCTTTGGCATCGATCGGTTCGCCGCGAAGCTCCGCAAGCGTCTTTGAGACAGTCGTAAAATCATCGGGAAACTGACTCTTGTACTTCCGCATGATATAAAAAACAGATTGCAGATAATTTTCAAGTTGGTCGCTCAGAATCTGATAGATTTTCTTAAGCAGCTTCCACCGCGTGTCGTCCGCAAGCCCAGGCTTGCCGTCATGCCTAAAAAAAGCAAACACATACAGCATTCCCGCAGAGGTTTCGCGGGTCGTAAGGCACTTGCAGCCCGCCTCAAACAGCAGACCGTACAACTGCACCTGCACCCTTCTGACAGGCGGATACGGCGGCAGCTTAAAAGTCGGCTGCTGGAACATGCACGAAAAGTGGCTTACGCTTATGTCCTTTATCTCTCCCTGCTCATATTTATTGAGCGACATTGCAAGCTGACAGGTTGAACGGCCATTGCACACCGCGCGCACGACGCTTCGGTTTCCACGGGCATCAGACTGCTGCAACGTGGCAAGAATTTTATTGAAATTTCCCTGCTTATTGTGATTCATGGACAAAAAAGTGGAATTTTCCAAGCCCAGTCCCTTGTAGGCGTGCTCAAGTTTTTTGTTTTCCTCCGCATTCAGACGGTCATTGTACACAATTCCAATGGAAACCTTATCCGCATAATCCTTAAGAATCCCCTGAATGATGACATTCCATCCCAAGCTGTACAGGTGGGCATCCACATAGAAGAAAAAAATCGAATTCTCATACAGATTCAAAATGAGCGAAAGACGGGCAACAAGCTCAGTTTCAAGACCATTGTAAATAAGCCGGTACGTTTCGTAACCATACTCCAAAAAGACCGCCAGCATATCATCAGGTAAAAAATTGTCCGGTAACCCAATAAAAAAAATCTTGCGGCCTTTGTTCGGAACGCGCTCTTCCATAAAAACTCCAATTCCTTGTTTTAGCCCATTATATACCAGGATTTTTCAATTGTGAACAAAAAGAACACAGGCAGTTTAAACAAAACATAGGCTCCGAATGGTGCGAAGCCTATGCTTTGCCGGGAACAAGCATTGCGCCTATTTTTTCTGAGCCATTTCGATTGCACCGGTGTCAATACCGTAGCCCAAGATTGGGTTCGCGGTGTTGTTGCCGTGCAGAATCGTTGGGTTTCCTACGTTCAACGTGCTGTTAGTTATAGTCTGACCTGGGGCGGTATCCCCTGTAGACCAATAGCTGTTACTTGTAAATGCCTGTGCAACACCCGAACTATTCCTGTATACACCTACGTTAATCTGGTCATCGTTCGGGATGCTCTGAGTCGGAACGATAGAGCATTCCCACTGACCGGTGTACATATCGTTCGTAGCACCATTACTAGGTTCAGTTTTTGTAAAGTCAGTGCGGTATGCAACCTTTGCTCCGAGCGGCGTTCCAAGATAAGAGCTGAGCTGATAGCCGATGTACGGAACCCAATTGCCGCTAGAATTCTTTGCAACATCAATCGTACACTTAGCACCAACGGCACTGAATGAATCAACCGTTACGATAGTAGGTTTACTTGAACTATTGTAAGAATCAAGATAAGCATACTTCAAGTCGCTTCCATTTATGTTGTCGTAATAAGCAAAGTGAATACCGCCGTTACCGTCAACAGATGTCTTAACATTTATACCACCTGTTTCATCAATTGTACGCACAGTCCAACTATTACTTGTAGTAGGTGCAGTGTTATAAGCCATCTTAAGTGCCATGTTCACTGCATCGTACCATGTTACAATTGCAACAGGATTTGCCGTATCTTTGTTTACGATTGAAAGTGAAACGTATTTACCTGCGCCGCCGTTTTTTGCAGAAGAATATTCTGTCCAAGAACTTGTAATACCAGTTGCAGCAACAATCTGGACAGGTATATGGGATGAATACTGTCGATAAGAATCAGTTATTGAGTTTGGACGAGTACTTCCACTTGTCTTAGCCGCTTGTGCATAACCTGTATATTTGGAACCAACAACATCATCCAAACCATACGCATATGTAGAAGGACGGGAGAATGTAGCACTATCTGTTGAATTAGCTTTTCCATCAATATTATCAGTAGCATCACCGACTGTTCCCCAGCGGAAACGAATCTGTTTAAATACCTGATCATAGTACGCCATATACACATAAGTCGGATTTGTTGCAGTTGGAGCAGTAGAAGAACCTCCTGAATAGGTGGTTTCCATAGATAACGACTGAATTCGGTCAATATCTGTTGTCCATCCGTCATCTGTATTTGTAGTCTGGACAGAAGAAGAATCCAAGCGGCTGGCATTTGCGCTGTTACAGTAATTCATATTCTGATCCATTTTGTTGTATGGAATCGGAGTTTCCCTACTAAAGAACTGCAAGAATGCAGAAGCCTTTGCACTCTGTGTATCTGTACACATTGCAGCTCCATAAGAATATCCATAACTATCAAATGCAAATGTATTATGACTGAATCCACCGTAATTCATTCCGACTGGAATCTGAGAATATTGAGAACCACTTACAGTTTTATTATCTGCACCCCAAGAATTATCACTATTATTACCATTGTATGCCGGCATATTGAAGTACAGAATGCTGTTTGCATAACTGAATCCCGGAATACCCGTCTTAGGATTAATCTTCATCGTTACGTAGCTTGCGCCTCCGCTTACAGGCTCCGCGGCGTTCTTGAACTGCCACACGTCAAGGTACAGGTCGTCGGTAAGCGTGTTGTTGTTCACGCCGTTCGGCTGGCGGTTGTATGCGTTTGCGTAACCGTCATCACTTACTGAACCTGTATAATCACCTTTTGCATCGTTTGAGTTCAAGTTATTCACTGCAGGAATTGCCTTGCTGCTTGAATCGGCAACAGTCAATGTTATGGCACCAGATTTTGCACCTGTCGCACTTGTAGTGTTCTTTGTAAGTGTAATCGTATTGCTTACAGAGTTTCCGCTTACCGTTCCAGTTGCCAAAGTTGTTGCGCTCATACCGTTTACCGTTACTTTTGCAACGTTAGTTCCCAGGTTATACCCCACAAACTGGATTGTCTCGCCCTCATATACAGGATAATGACCAAGGGCAGTTCGTGCATAAACGCTTGGAGCCTGCTTATAGAATGGACTTAAATGAGTTACAACCTCAGTCACATACGGAACAACGTCCATTGCATAGTAAGCAGTATTCGCACCGCTTGCAGTCTGCGTGCTTCCCGGTGTTGAAGTGTTGCTCTTCCAGTCGGTTGCAGAAATCGTAATAACCTTATTCAAACCTACAACGCCACTTAGTTTTTCCGTATCGATTACAGCAACGTAGCTTACGGTGTGTCCGTTCTGGCTCAAGTCCTCATCAGTTGCGGTGAACGAAACTACACCTGTAGGTAAAGAACCTTCCGTCCATACACCATTTGAATATGTTGAAACCGTACCAGAATTACCAAACACATTCATAGAAATAGAATTTATCAACACATCGTCTGTAATCTCGCCTTCTACCTTAATCTTACCAGAAACCTTTGGAAGTCCGCTTGTGTATGCAGAATTCGTCGGAAGGTCTGCACCTTCAAGCTCAATATGACCGGCAATAGCAGAGCTTATGTAAACACTGTTAGACTTAGCCCCCTTCCAATAGAAAGGAATAATCTTTGGCTCAGGAGGATTTGTTTCTGCCGCCATATTTGTAAACGGAATTACCAATGTTGCCCACTGGCTTTTCATTGTGCTTTGTGCACCGTCAGTCTCATCCCAGAACGTAAGTTTAACGCTTGAAGCACTGGATAACGTATTCTGCGCGACAACAATTCCTCCGTAATCGTAATACGTTATGCCACCATTATCAGTACCGCTGTAAGCAATAGAATTTGTATTTCCGTCTGCATCAGTTTCTGACACCGTTCCATACAAATCAATTGAGCCAGTTTTTACATTTACATAAGAATTCAACAGCTCAGTTCTGCTAATCATAGCAGAAAGCTCATTTTGCGAATTCGGAGTTGTAGTTGTATCATTGACCGCAAAATTGTATTTAAGGCTTCCATTACCACCAACAAATTCCGGCAGAACACAAAGACCGTTTACGACTTTAAATGAACTTGACCCCAACGACACAACAGACTGTCCTTCGCCACTACGAGTATTATAAGCGGTATAGTAACTGAACTCTCCATAACAAGTACCAGAAACAGTTCGGTACTTGCTACTTGTGGAAACAACGGGGGCTTCATCCGCGTCAAAGTCATACCTACCGCTGGAGTTCAAGTCTGTTCCAAGGAATACCTTTGTCATACGCGGGCGGTTGTTTGCAACGATTGATTTAATCTTACCAACAGACAGGTTTCCGGCGTTATCCATTGCAACAACGCAGATATATGTCTTTCCATCCGGCAGATTTGTTGAATTAACGCTTGCCGTCCACTGATATGTCGAACCAATCTGAGTGATTGTTTCGCACATCTTATCGCCATCATCATTCATCAATGCAGTTGAAGCGTCATCGTTCTCATCATATACGGTGTCAAAATATTCTGTAATCTGATGGTCAACAACCTGTGCATAGATAAGCTCGGCTTCGGTAAATGCAGTAGAAGATGCAGGACTGAAAGTTACGGTTGTTCCTTCAACAGAAGCAATGGTGTGGTAAGAACCACCTATTTTTACCAAACCTCCAACGCGAACGCGTGCAGAATCTATGCCTGCATGTGTAAGGCTGTATGGAGTTGAACGAGTCGCCCCGGTTACATAGAATGCCGCAAGACCGTCTCCGTTTATATAAAGCGCATTTGCAGTTTTTGAGCCAGAAATTGCAGTTCCGCTATTACTGCTGAGCGGGTCGTAAACTTTGGCGCTCACTTCGTTCTGCATATAGAAGGCAATAAAGCTCAAGCCTGAGCCTGCTTCAATTACGTTATCACCAAACGTAAAGTATCCGTCAGAGTTTTCAATTACAGAGTTAGAAGACAAATCTGTTCCAAGAACCTTAGATTGACTCTTAAGCCTAAGATTTTCACTCGTGCTTGCATCTTGGGTTTCAGCGCCAGTAGTTGTATACAAACTAGGCGCAGTTGAATCTATATTAATTTTTACAGCCTGGTTACCAGTGCCAGCTCCATTTTCAGACTTCAATTCTGCATAAATCATACCGGAAGAACTTGTTGCAAGCGGAATCAAAATCTTGTACTGGGTGCTGGATATTTTTGCTACATTAGAAGTTGTACTTACTTCAGGAAGTTCCACAACAACCGCTGTCTGCGACTCAAGCACTGTGCGACTGATTGAAGAAATATCTGTAGAAGAATTTACATATCCTGTAAGATACCAGCTGCCATTTGCCGCAACAGAATTATTGCTGATATACATACCAGAAATATATTCCCGCTCAGTGATAGGGCTAGAACTTGCCGTTGGTGTAACACCGCTACCATATTGAACGACAGCCATATCCGTAAACCACGGAGCCGTATTATCTATAACAATGCAATGATAACTTGTGTATTCGCGGCTAAGACCATCACCGTCGATTGCACGCACGCGGGCAACAAGATACTTATTATTCTTTGTCGTATTGCCTACGGTTGTTGTTTCACTTACAGCCACGGTTCCTATTGTAGTTTCCGAACCTGAATAATTGCCAATGGCATCAGTTATAATCGGACACTTCCAGCTGTTCGTGCCACCAGCAAGAATATACCAGTCATTTGCACCCGCGGAAGTAGAGGCAACCAACATGCCGCTTGCATAATCACCAATGAATTAATCCGAAGCCGCTGCTATAGCAGTATAGTCCGCTTCTGTAATCGCCCCATCGCCGTTTGCGTCAATCTGAACGCAAACCTTTGAAACGCTGATGTTGTCGCTTGCACCACCATAAATGGTTACCGTACCACTTGTAACAGAACCTTCTTCCGGTGCATTAATCCAAGCCTTTGGCTTACCGCCGTTAGGGTCAGCGTAAACAAACTGACTCTTATCAACGGCAATATTACCAACGCTGTCTGTTACACGGAAATATACAGGAACTTTGTAAATACCAAGACCATCCTCAATTTCGGAAACAGAATATTTAGTTGCTGCCACATTCATATCATTTACATAATAAAGCAAGCTGTCCGGAGATTCCGTTGAACCAGAAGTAAACGCAAGCTCCCATGCCGCACTGGAAGCAAGAATGCTGGACCAGTTTTCGGAGCTTTCCGTATAGGATACTCCTGAAAGCGGAATTGCATATTCAAGTTTCTTTATAGCAGAATAGTCATCCGTTACAGTACCTTTTACTGTCGTAGCCGCAATTACCGCATCCGAAATAGTTGCCGTAGGTGTGATAATCTTAACCTCCGGCGCTGTGTAGTCCAGAATGATATTAGTTCCGCCCTGACCTTCCTGAGCAGATTTATCGGCAAGGGTTGCCATTACAGTTACAGAGCCTTTTAAACTATCGTATGTAGCAGAATCCAATGTAATCGGAGCCAGAAGATACGTATACATAGCCGGAGTAGCATCAGCATCAACAGTTATAGAAGAACCAGAAAGCAAACTTACAGCCGGTGTTTTTGTTCCAATCTTAAGAGAAGGCAATGCATATACGGTAGCTTCACTTGTTACCATATTCTGCTCCTGAACAACCAACTTTATATACAACTTGTTTGAAGTTCCACCGAATACAGTACCTGCACTCTGCCATTTATCCGAGTCTGCCGCAAGCGCCTCATTTGAAACATACATGGTAATCTTTGGAGCAACCGTATCTACTTTGAACGGAAGAGGCGCAGTATTATTGTCCTTTACATTGTTAACGGTAAGATACGGAACTGTTAAGTTCGTAGAATCCGTACTGTGCGTCCAGAAAGTGCCTCCATTTGCGTCTATTACGTAGAACAGCCAGCTATGAGATTCATCAGAAAGATTAGAAACCGTCCATGTACCGCTGCCGTTTACCGTTATTTTTGTCCAGCCGTTATCTGAACTTGTGGTCGGAACCGCAGTTCCATTCCAAGCAGAAGATTCTATATACCACAGCTTAAGGCTCGTAATTCCGTCGTCGTCAGAAATTGTTCCGCTTACTTTCTTAAGCGGGATAACATCATTCAGAGCAGAAATTGTAGAAAGCTCTATTACCGGACGGTCTGCATTCTGATCAACGCTGAGCTTAAGGTTTTCTGAACTTACGTTATTATATGTATCCTCAACATAAATGCGGACGTACCTGTCTGCCGCAGTGGCGCTTGAGTTCAGTTTTGTTGTATCAAGCCCTGTTAAAGTCCATTTTGTATCATCGATGCTAATGGCTGTATAGTCCGTACCCGCTGCAAGATCCGTCCAAGAAGTGCCGTCCGTAGACCACTGCACCTTTGCAGAACTCTGCGTTATTCCACTTGCATATTCAAGAGGAGTAGAAATGATTGTATTCTTCTGAACTGTTCCGGAAACCGTTATTGTCTTATTGACAACCGCACCAGCGGCATGGCTTGTATATGCAACAACAGGAGCAGATTTATCATAATAGAAATAAACTTCGGAAGAACCTTCGTTACCAGCATAATCCTTAACATAAATAGTAAAGATGTTTGTGCCTTCCGTTACTTCTGTGCTGGATATCCAAATGCTCTTATAACCGTCAGTTAAAGTTTTTGTGCCAGCCTCAACAGAAAACTCTTTAGAATAGTTTCCGCCTGTCAATTCAGAGGATTCATAAATTGATACCAGATTTCCATTCTTCTTTACAGAAACAGATTTAATACCACTGACCGGCAATGAGTTATCACTTGTATTCGTGTCATTCGGAGCCACGCGGATTTCGTATGCTGTGGAAGAATCTTCCTTCTTTCGTTGATATTGAGCAGAACCAGAACCGATTGTAGAGGTAACAGCAGGAGCCTGTGTGTCAATATTATATGTCGCAGTTTTTTGAACCGGGGTATTACCAGCGGCATCAGTTGCCGTAATTGTAAATGTAGTCGTTCCGTCAGAAAGTCCGTCAAATGTGGAACTGTATTCATAATACAAAAGATTTCCATGTCCAGTTTCTTTTTCAGACTTTCCATTAGCATCCCTTAAGCCACCCTGCGACATGTCGCCAGTTCGTGCAGAACCATCACTGTAAGACACAGATGCAATTCCACTTGAATATGAAGAACCTGTTCCCCAGTCGCCAGCGTAAATCTTAAGATTCTGAGTCGTGCTGTTTCGCCAATCCGTAGTTGTTTCAAGCAGTTTAAGTTCCGGCTGCTGAATATCTACGGTAGTTATGTAAGTGTCCGAAATACTCTTGTTTCCAGCCTTATCATATGCCGTAAACTTAAGCGAAGCATAGTTACCGTCAGTTGGCATAGTCCAAAACCAAGAATTATCAGAATTAACAGTAATTGGTGCCGTTGTTTCTGCCGTAGCATTCTTTGCCCTGTTTGAAACCACGGACGTTGTGGTAACCTTATATGTAACCTCAAGCCTGTCAAAATTTCCATCAGAAGCAGTTCCTGTAAAGGTTTGCTTAGCCTTTAAATAGTCCGCCACGGATTCTGGTAAAACCGTAAGTGCAGGCGAAGTTACGTCCACGTTGAATGTATATGTCGTTCCATACGTAACATCGTTTCCGGCCTTATCTTTTGCCGTAATGGAAACAGAATTCTGTCCATCTTGGAACGTATGGGTTACACTGTAATAATGGTACACTTCGCCGTATGTAGTTCCTGAATACGTGTAGGCATATGCTTCTGTCTTGGACATCGCAGCTTCTGTTGTTGTACCACCATTCGTAACGTTCATTGTTACAGAAGCAATGCCGCTAACATCATCAAGAACGGCATTGTTTACCCATGAATCAGAAACAGGAATCCTGAATGTGAACGTATTTTTGTTTACGTATTTAACGCCATCTACCGTCTTTCCTTCCATGCCAGCAATCATGGTTGCATTTTCATCGCTCCAACCAGAAGCAAAAGTTGGAGCCTTATTATCAATTACATATTTATAATCAATAAAGTTTGTTCTGCCGTATTTGTCTGTTGCAACATAATAATATGTTTTTGTAGTGCTTCCGGTTGTAAGCGTATCCGACCAGCTCGTCTGGCTTGTACAGTCTGTTATTGTTGCAACTGCAACAGGATTCGTTATTCCTGTCTTATCGTCCGCACGCACAATAGTAACGATTCCTGTGGAATCGCTTACCTTTCCGCTTATCGTAATTGGAGCATTTTCCTTGCGGAATGCACCAGAATCATCTGCCGTAACATACGGAGTATCCGTATCAACGATGATTACAAAATAACCGCTGTCACTCGGAGTGTATTTTGAAACCGCGGCTTGAGTTACAGTCTCTCCGTTTGCAGTAATGTCGGATTTTTTATCTTTTGCCGTAATACGTATGTCGTATTCACCTACAGCAAGCCCATGAACGTCAGCCGTAAAGTTCAGAGACGTGTCCTTGTCGGCGGTTTCTGTCTTCAATGGAACAAAGGCATCAGAACTGCCATGCGCGCGGTATGCAACTACTACAGTATCAAGCTCATCGTCATCAGAAACCGTAAGCGTCATTCCTGCAGTGCTGAAAAGGTTCTTTGCTTTTACATCGGAATCAATTTCTGTTTTTGTAGTGAGTACTCCGCCTCCGATAGTTATAACTGGATAGTCAGAAGCCTGTACCACAACAAGAGAATAAGTTGAAGCCGTTGATTCATTTGCCGCAGCATCCTTGGCTTTTACAGAAAGCGTATATGTTGCGTCATCAAGCTGCGTTGTGTCTATCAATAATTCCCATGCGGCACTTATGCCACCTTCAAGAGCCAATGTTCCGCTCTTTGCAGGACTGCTTGAACCGCTCTTTGTAAGCGTCCAGGAAACAGCACCTGTTGTGCCAAGTTCCGTTTCGTCAACGGCTGTACCAGTAACCACAACCTTTCCATTAACTACGTTCTGATTGTTGTATTTGGTTGTAGGGGTATCGCTTCTAAGACCGCTTATTTTTACAGTAGGAGCGGTAACGTCAATGCTCACGGCCTTTGTCTTTGTGGTAATATTCGTAGCTCCGTCTGTTACGCGTACACCAAATTCATGAGTTCCCGTTGTAAATACAGACTCGTGAATGCTAGAAGGAAATGTAATTGTGTAAGCAGAACCCGTATGAGTTACAGAAGCACCAGAAATCACCGTATTTTTATCAACAACAACAACGCCATTAGTTTGGGCAAGCCCTGCATTTACATCGCTGATAGTTGCCGTAATCTTAAAGTTTGCCTTGTTTGCATTGGTAAGGCTCGGTGTTCCCGTAACCTCTTCGCTACCAATCCATGTCTTAAAATCTTCTACAACAGGTGCGGTCGTATCAATTTTTGCAGAATAATACGTGCTTGCAGAAGGGAATATCGTTTTGTTTCCGGCGTTGTCGTTTGCTGTAATCTGAACTGAATATTCTCCATCAGCAGTAAACGGAACGGTGTATTCATAATAGAAGTAGTGGCTGTCTCTGTCTGAGGAGCCGGCAACCTCTTTTAATTTCATTGTATAATCAGTTGAATTGTTCTCGCTATCTTTTACCGTAAGAACCACATCTCCGATTCCGCTGGCATCTCCATATTCAGCGTTACCAGAAATATTCCAGCTGTCGCTTAAGCAAATTCGATATGTCTTGGAAGCACTGTTCGTCCAAGTAGTCATGTCATTTGCATCCGTCCAATCCGACCATGCGGTTGGTGCAGTACCATCAATTTTATAGCGCCAGCTGTAGGTTTCTGTTCGTCCATATTTATCCGTTGCAACATAATAAACAGTGCGTCCTTCTGTTGCACCAACAGGAATTACAAGAGAATCCTGCCAAGAGGTTCCGTCATCCGTAGAAACCGTTTTTGTGTCTGAACTTGTATCGTCCTTTACAATAGGAGATGCCAATTCCGGATTTGTACCGTTCAAGGCATCTGTCTTAGTAGGATAACGTTGAATCGTTACCATTCCGCTCGAATCCTGCACCGTTCCACTTATAGTTTTTGTAGTACCAGCAGAAGTATATGCACCACTCTGGCTTGTCGCACCAAAGTTGATTTTTGGATTTCCTTCGTCAATTCCAATCCAGAACGGGCCGATTGTCTTTGTTGCAACCGCAGTTCCGTCTGTCTTTTTATCCTTTACGGTTATAACAAACTCATAGGCGCCTTCCGCTAAATAAGAACCTCCGCTTGTTAACGCCTGACTAAGATTATAGGAACTCTTGTTTATGTCCTCCTTGCTCAAAAGAGCAAGGTAATCGCCACTGCCATCCTTTCTATAATTGATTAGAACAGAATCCACCGCATCATCATCGCTGATTGACGCCATGATTTTATCCGTAGTAAGGAACAGATTTCGTCCGTCGGAAATATTCTCGCTTTCTGCCAATTCAGGGTCGGTCAGCACACCCATGAACGTTACTTTCGGAATATCCGTAGTCTGGTCGGCAATGTATTCGGTGCTGGTAACAGTAGCCTCGTTTCCGGCGCTGTCCACCGCCTTTACAGAAATAGTAAGATTTGAGCCGTCTGCAAAATCCCGCGTATCAACAGAAACAGACACAAAGGTTGAATCCCCGGTAGAAGGAGAGCGCGTCGTACCATTTTCATCAGAGACATCAAGATAAACCTTGCTCAGGTTGGCATCCGAAATTTTTGCCTCAATTTTTACAATTCCGTTTATGCGGTATTTTGTCGCTCCCTCATCGTCGGTTTCCGTTTCTGCAACAGGAGAAACGTTCGTTATTTCAACGACCGGCTTTTTAGTATCCAAGGTTGCAACGGCAGAGGATTTTCCTTCAGCGCCACCTACATCATACCCATATACAAGAACTGAATAGCGGTATAAGTTGCCGGAATTTTCTGCGATTATGCGCGGGTCGACGCTCACGCCATTTTCTGCCGTCCATACAGACTTTGCGCTGTCTGCAGCGTTGAATGAAAACTCAAGTTTTTTTGATTCACCAATTACACCGCTGGAACTTACAAGGCTCGCGTCGCCCGTAATCGTTCCAAGTTTTGCAGAGGTCTCTATATCCGTAACCGTAATCTCGTAACGGGCGGACGCAATGGCAGATTCAGAAGATTCCACCGTCGCATTCACTTCAGAAAGAAGGCTGGCGGCGCTTCCATACGCGTTCGCCAGTTCTGCAACCGACGGCTTAGTAATAGTTACCGTAGGCGCAATTCCCGATGTAACGCCCACAAAGCCGTAGCGGTAGCCGTTGTTGGCGATGAAGTCTATGCCGTCCTGGTCATTGCCGGTTGCCCCGAATACGTAGTAGGAATTTGCGGCAACGTCGTCCGGCAGCGTGATTGATTCCGTGCAGGAGCTGGTTGACGAGTCCGCGCCGCTTACAGAGCCGTCCCATGCAAGCAGGCTCAGCGCCGGGTTGTTCTTTGCATAGCCGGCAACGTCGCCGTAAATGCTGGTCAAAAGCTCTTCGGTAATGGCAGCCTCGGTATAAGGACCGAACATATAAACCTTAATGGTGGACGGCTTAAAATATGTCTCGTTGCGTCCAAAGGTAGCCTTAAAGGTTACGGAGCTTGACTTTGAAGCCTTGTTCTTTATTTCCGCCCCGGTGAATGGAAAACCGAGGATTTCATACGTAGGGTTTGCATCCTTGTTCAGTGAGAAGGCAAGGTATTCAGTCTTTGTGTCGGTCTTTGTGCGCTCAAGAACGCTTACAACCGTCTCCGCGTCGCCTTCCGCGCGGGAATCTACATAGGTGCCGTTCAGACAGGTCATCAGGTCAGAAACTGAATACTGCGGGGTCGCGTTCTTACTCAAAAGGTCGTTCGCGCCCGCGTCCACACCGTAGATAGAATCATTCAGCCACAGTCCGCTGGTAGTGTTTCCTATGTCGTCCGCATCGTCAGACGTGGTGTTCGCATTGCCTTTTTCGTCCCAAGGAGTTTGCCACAGCCCTGCGGAATCCTTGAGCGTAACAGAGCAGTAGAAATTCTGAGTTCCTCCCGCGGCAACATCATAGATGGACGCATACATCGTTGACATTTCCGTGTCGGCTTTTTTCTCATCGTAACTGGCAAAGGTAACGCTCGTTCCTCCGGCAGTTGTAACGCCGTTTTCTACCCATGGGCTTGAAGTCAGAAGTTTTTTATTCTCGTCGTAAATATTCAGAATCATGGAAGAAACAGTATGTTCCTCCGCAATCTGTCCGGTGATTTTAAAGATGGAACCGTAGCTGGTAGGCTTTGAAATGCTGAGCGTTCCCGGCGCAGAAATGACAAAAACCGGCGCCGTGTTATCAATTTCAAGCGTTCGCTGCGTAACCACGGAAGTTCGTCCAGAGGTATCAACCGCCTTTGCAGAAAAAGTATACTTTCCGTCCTTGAACGGATACGCACCCTCCACAGGCTCGTTAAGTTTTACGCTCCAATTGGCGTTGCCGTTCAAAAGGTCGGCAGTGTACGAGCGCTCAGTCTCCTCGCCGTCAACGGCAACCGTAACGACAACGCTTTTCATGCCCTTGTCGTCTGAACAGTCGCCCGCAAGCATAAACGCTCCACGCACGGTACTTGCAGCCGGTGGATACGAAATGGAAATTTTTGGAGCCTCAATATCAACCGAGTCGCCAAGACCGACCGTACAAGAAGCAATAAAACCAATACCAATTGTTAAAAGAAAAAGAGAAGCCAGAATAAAACACTTTTTTAACATAAAACCCATCCTAATATTTTTTTTGATGCTTACATTTTACATCATATCTTGCATAAGGCAATTTTTTTTAAAAAATTCCATTTCTAATTATCGGCAGGAACATGCTTCTGCATGAAACTGAAATTGGTTGTCCTAAGTCAAAAAGCGCTCTAAAATGCTTCAAAAAGGAATCATCATGAAAATTCTATGCATCTGCCTGAGCGCGGGCATTCAAAAAACCGCGGACTTTGCCACGTTCCGCACGCAAAGCGTGAACCGCGCGCGCACCTACCGAACCGACGCGTCCGGCAAAGCCGTAAACACGGCTCGTGTTCTGAACCAGCTGGAAAAGAACTCAAGCCTGCTTATCTGCCCAGCAGGAATACAAAATGAAGCGGAATTCCGCGCGCTGTGCCAAAAAGACGCGCTCTGCGTAAAAACCGTGCCAATTACCGGAAGAACGCGGGAATGTCTTACTCTTTTGGATGCGGAACAGCGCAACACTACGGAAGTAATCCTTACCGAGCCTGGAACGGACGCAGACTACCACACGGCAGAAAAGCGCATTCTGAACCTTGTAAGCAAGGAAGTGCGCGACGCGGACGCAGCCGTCCTTGCAGGAAGCGCCCCTGCGTATTTTTCAAGGAACTTGCTTTCCAGCATTGCCAAAACCGTGTGCTCGGCAAAAAAGCTGCTACTTGCAGACTATTGCGGAGAGCCGCTTAACGCCACGCTTATGGAATGCACGCCCGCATTCATAAAGATAAATGAAGAAGAATTCCGCAAAACCTTCTGCGGGAACGCGGCAGACAGCGGCAATGCAGCGGAATGCGGAACCACGGCAAAATGCAGCGGCGACGAGCAGGCGCTCAAAGACAAAATAATGGAAGAAAGCCGCAGAACCGGAGGAGCCGTAATCGTAACGCGCGGAACCTTACCCACGTACGCCGCACAGGACGGCGTTTTTTACGAATGCCCGGCAGAGCGCGTGTCTGCCGTAAACACAACTGCATGCGGCGACTCATTCAACGCGGGCTTTTTGTATGAATACATAAAAAGCGGCGATTTTGCCGCCGCCTTGCAAAAGGGAACCTGGTGCGCCGCCCGCAACGCAGAATCCGTTGCCCCCGGCGACATTACCGGCGCCCGCTTCTAAGCGCCTCGCACCATTTCTGCATAAGAATTCCAAAGGCAACTCCCACGTTAAGGCTAGCCTTAAGCCCTATCATCGGAATCGTTACCGTACCGTAGGTCGCACGCCGCAACGCCTGCGGGCTTACGCCAAGCTCCTCTGAGCCCAGGACGCAAATTCCATGCGGAGGAAACACAAACTCATCAATAGGCGTGCCACCGGTCTCCAGAGCAAAGACGGGAACATCGGACGGAAGCCGCTCAACAGCAAGCCGTTCCCAGCCCATCGTCTCTATGCAGCCCATGCCGCTTCGCACGGCACGCGGTTGTTCCGGATCCACGCAACCCGGCGAAATATAGACGCGCTCTGCGCCCATGCCCTCCGCGGTGCGAAAAATTGAGCCAAGGTTGAACGGCGAGCGGATGTCCTCGGCATATACGGCAACGCCAGGGTAAAAATCGCGGTTCCGCACGACGCCGTTCTCATCCACAGGAGATTCGTGCGGCGCAATAACTAAATCCCATTCCGCAGGGAACGTGCCTATCAGCTCAAGCAGATGGTTCCGCGCACAATTGCACACGCGGCGCTCATCAAACGTGTCCGCCTCAATCAGTGCGCGCAGTTCCGCGGCAGCAGACTGAGACAGCTTTGGGTCATCAAGCACCAGAAGCGCCATTTTTTTTGTGTATTCCGCGCGGCTCATCGACGTAAAGTTGTATTCCATGCCCTTCTCGGCAATTCCGGCAATGTCACGCTCCAACGCGCCAAAGGTAAGTGCAAGCTTTCGCCGCTTCTGACCGCCGCTCAGCTGGCTCAGTTTAAAAGGTTCTATCATAACGTTCGGTTTCCAAAAAACAGCATAAAAACAAAAAGGACGGAATCGCGTCCGTCCTTTTGTATTAAGCTGCAAATGTCGTCAAAATTGGTGATTAAAGACCAAAACTTTCCATCAATTTGTCAGCAGCAGAAGCAATCACTGCACTGTTCAAGTAGTTCGGATCCTGAAGCTTAGCCTTAACTTCTGCGATGCGGTCAGCGCGAACGTCAGGAGTTTCTGCAGCTACTTGATTCATGTAATATTCAGTTGCCTTTTCACGGGCTTCCTGAGAAACAGAGATTGAATCCTCACCGAAGGTTGACTTTTCGGTGCTGCTTGAGCGCTTTGTGTTCTGTACGTTGTTGAGAGCGTTTACTCTGCCTACATCAATGTTATTTATCATCATTTTCGTCCTGCCCCTCTACACTTTAATTATCGGTAGATTCATCAGAAAGTTGAACCTTTTTTACTCCGGAAATGAAAATTGCAAACTCCCCTTTTATTGAAGCCCGTGAAGCAAAGTCATCTCGCATTTCTGCGGCTGAGCCTTCAATAATCTCCTCATGCAATTTTGTCAGTTCCCGACCAACCACCACGCGGCGGTTACAATCTATATCGGCAATATCCGTCAGCAACTTTACAATTCTGAACGGACTTTCGTACAAAATTATTGAGTCACCCGTCAAAAGCAGCTCGCGCAACCGGCTGCGTCTTCGCCCCGGCTTTGGCGAAAGAAAGCCCTCAAAAATCAGGGTTTTTCCGCCGGCACCCGCAACGCTCACCAAAGAAGCAAACGCGCTCGGTCCAGGAATCGGCACAACAGTATGCCCCGCCCTGCGCACCAATCCAGCAAGCACCGCACCAGGGTCGCTTATTCCTGGCGTTCCCGCATCACTTGCATACGCAATATTCTTTCCTTCGTCCATAAGGGCGATGATTTTTTGCGCCGCAAGCTCCTCATTCTGGGAACGGCACGAAATCAACGGCTTATGAATCTCAAGATGTGTCAGAAGCTGCAATGTATGGCGCGTATCCTCAGCGGCAACAACGTCAACAGATTTGAAAGTTTCCACTGCGCGATACGTAATATCACCAAGGTTGCCAATCGGCGTTCCAACTACATATAAAGTCGACACGCTTCAATTATAACGGCAACCGGGCATTTTTGGCAACGTGGTATTTTCTCTTTTTTTAAAATATGGTAAAAAGAAATCAAACTGAATTTATAGAGAGATTGTGTATGTGCGGAATCGTTGGATACGTTGGAACAGAAAATGCCGTTTCCTACCTTGTGAACGGACTGAAAAAACTGGAATACCGCGGCTATGACTCAAGCGGAATCATCGTAGGCAAGATAGAGAACGGTGAGCCAAAGTTCTATCTATATAAAAAGGCAGGAAAACTCACGCAGCTAGTAGGCGTGCTTCCAAAGGAGCTTGCCGGAACATGGGGAATCGGACACACGCGCTGGGCAACTCACGGAATGGTAACCGACCAGAACGCACACCCCTTCTATTCCCAGAACAAAAAAATCGCCGTCGTTCATAACGGAATCATAGAAAACTTCCAGAACTTGCGCGCCACGTTGCAAAGCTCTGGCGTAACCTTTACCAGCGAGACGGACTCAGAGGTCGTTCCTAACTTGGTCGAAAAATACTACAAGGGCGACCTTCTTTCTGCCGTTCAGAACGCCTTGAACGAAGTAATCGGAACCTACGCCCTTGCCATAACAAGCATTGACGAGCCGAACAAAATCGTAGTGGCAAAGCGCGGCGGCCCGCTCGTAATAGGCATTGCGGACGGCGCATACTACATTGCAAGCGACGTGAACGCAATCGTAGGCAATACCACGCGGGTCATCTACCTCGAGGACGGCGACATAGTTGAAATTACGCCAAATGGCCTTAAGTTCCCGTCAATTCAGAACAACGACTACGCAAAGCGCGTTGAGGAAATCACCATAAACGCAAACGAGACTGAAAAATGCGGCTTCGATACTTATATGGAAAAGGAAATCAACGAGCAGCCAGAAAGCATCGAGCGCGCCTTTGCCGGTCGCCTTGACATGGAAAATTCCACCGCAAAGCTCAGCGGCTACGAGGACGACATCTTTAAGCGGACAAAAAAAATTACCGCGATGAGCGCAGGAACCTCGTATTATGCAAGCATGTTCGGAAGTCTTTTGTTCGAGCAGTACGCACGCATTCCTTCCGGCGCGGAATTCTCAAGCGAGCTGCGCTACAAGAATCCTATTGTAAATCAAGATGACGTATATCTTGCGGTAAGTCAGAGCGGCGAGACGGCAGACACCATCTACGCAATGAAGGAAATTCACGAGAAGGGCGGAAAGGTGTTCGGCATCTGCAACGTCGTAAGCTCAACCATCGCACGGCAGACGGACGGTGGCGCATTCATTCACGCAGGACCGGAGATTGCCGTGGCATCAACAAAGGCGTTCTCAAATACGCTCATCATCTACTATCTTTTGGCGCTTAAATTTGCACGACAGCGAGGAATGAGCAAGGAAGACGGCGCTACGTTCATCAAGCGGATTATGGAGCAGCCGCGCCTTGTAAAAGCAGCTCTCCAGAACAGCGAGAAAATTCACGCGCTTGCAAAAAAATACTGCAACGCAAAGGACTTTTTGTTCCTTGGCCGCGGACTTATGTACCCCATTGCGCTGGAAGGCGCGCTCAAGCTTAAGGAAATCTCGTATATCCACGCGGAAGCATTTGCCGCAGGAGAAATAAAACACGGCCCGATTGCGCTTGTAAACGAGGGCACGCCAAGCGTATTCCTTGTGCCGGACGACTTTTTGCGCGAGAAGGTCATTTCCAACATCAAGGAAATCAAGGCGCGCAAGGGACCTGTCATTGCAATCGGCACGGAAGGCGACACGGAGCTTGAATCAATCGTAGACGACTTTATTGCCGTTCCAAAGGTAGAGAATGCCGCATTCTACGCGCTGCCAATGGTTGCCGTATGCCAGTTGTTCGCATTCTACTGCGCCCGCGAGCTTGGCCGCGACGTGGATCAGCCCCGCAACCTTGCAAAATCCGTTACGGTAGAATAAACGAACCCTGCCACCGTATTGACGACGCGGGTAAAATTCTGTAATATTTAAGAACTTTCGGGCCATTAGCTCAGTGGTTAGAGCAGGGGACTCATAATCCCTTGGTCCTAAGTTCAAGTCTTAGATGGCCCAATAAAAAAATCCAGCAAGTGCTGGATTTTTTTATTTTGCGTTGCTTACGAAGGCGGCGTGGAGTTTGTCATTTATGGAATCAAACTGTTCCTTTGAGCGAATGTTGAATTCATCAAGCACGTCGGCATCTATCTGGTAGTATTCGATTTCTGCTTCCTGATAATACACCATCAAATCCGCAATGTAGATGAGCGCGGTCAGCCGATGAAATTCCTTTGGCGCGTTCTCTGGAAAGTGATGAAAGCGGATGACCGCAGAAATTGACTTCGGAAAATTCCATTTTTCGGCAATGCGTGCGCCGACCTCGCCGTGATTCACGCCGGAAAGGATTTTCTCAAAGAATTCACCCTCAATGCCCTTCTCTATGCAAATTTTTTTGATGCTCTTAAGGAATTCCGGGTGAGAGTTCTCAAAAACGACCTTACCCATGTCATGCAAAAGCCCGCACACATAGGCGTCCTCAACAATTGATTTATCGTCGGGGCAAAAATTCCGCGCCAGATTATACGCATAGAACGCAACCTGATACGAATGTTCCCATAGACGGTCGCTGGTGGTATTCATGTCTGAAAAAATCTTGAGCGAGCCTATGGTAAAAAGCATGTTCTTTATGCCGCGTATACCTACCATTTTTACGGCATCGGCAATATTCTTGCACGGAGAGGAAAGCGAGAACGCCGCGGAATTGACCAGCTTTAAAAGCTCCGCCGTAAGCGAAACGTCGTTGCTTATCTGCATGGCAATATCAGACATTTTTGCGTCGCCGTGGCTTAAAAGCTCGTTCAAGCGGGAAATGTTTTCTGGAAACTGCGGAAGGTTTTCTATCGTGTCCTGAAATTCCTCGGAGATGATGTCTATGTCGCGCTCAGAAGCAGGGCTTATTGGCAAAATGATGCGCGTTATGGTCTCGCCGTTGGCACAGATGGTCTGAAAGTTTTCTTCCGTCATGCCGATTTTTTCCAGCATGAGAATCATGATGATAAGACCAAGCCCCGCGCCTTCGGTGTCGTCAAGAATCTGGTTCATCGCATCGTCAATAGACGTATACTGCTGAACGCGGCTGAGCTTGTCGTGAATTCGCTTGTATTCAAAAACGGTGAGCTCAGAATTGTTGTGAACTTCCATTTTTATCTTGTTGTGCCGGTATTGGATGACGAGCTTTACGTACAAGCCTGCTTTTTTTTGCTTTTCAAGATAGTGGGAAATGTTGTTGAGCGTCTCAACCTTAAAGTCCTTCATTCCAAGCTTGTAGTCGTTCTCGTCGTTAATGTTAAGATTCTTTTCTTGAAAATAAATTCGCTTTGTATTTGCCTTTTTGGCATTCGTGATAAGTTCCTGCTGGCAGTAAGTTAGATACTGAATCATGTGCTCCTGACCAAGGCGGCGCAAAAAATCAGACAGCACCTCGCCCATGTAAATTTCCATATCATGGGGCAACGTGTACGTCGTTATGGTAAGGGGCAGTCCGGCAACAATTGCCATTTTTATTTTTTCTGAATCTACTGGTATCTTTTTTTCTGCCATACGCAAAAGCCATTGCTACAAGATAGATTCCATTTTACCACAGATTTTTATATTTACAAACAAACAATGCAGTAAAAGAGAATTTGGTAAGCAGTAAAATATAATTCCCCATAAAAAAGGTTTCCAACCATCTGTTATAA
>CAKZZR010000011.1 GCA_937885475.1 uncultured Treponema sp. | reverse complement strand
AGTGGTATGCGGTTTTGTTCTGTGCGGCGGACTCCGTTATGGCGTGTACGGCGTTTTCCTGTTCGTCAGAAAGCGTGTTGCTTGATTTTTCCGAAAAATCGGTCTCAAAGGCAAAGCCAGCGGCGCGGGATTCCCGTCTTGCCCGCGACGGAATGATGGAGAACAACGCCTCGCCGACGGAGCAGATGTAGTAATTGCTGAGCCACAGCGCGAGCTTAAATGTTTCCGGCGTGCAGAGCGGCTCCTCGTCAAGGATTCTTGTTATGGGCCGGATTTTTTCTGCGCTGACCGGGCAGTTCTCTGGCAGCGTGTCAGAAACCTCCGCTATAAAACCGGTCAGCTTGCGGTTTCCAAATCGAACCTCGGCGCGTTTTCCTACGGCGGGCAGAAGCTCCGGCTTTTCGTCCTCTGCGGGAATGTATGAGTACGTGAACGTCTGATTCAGCGGAATGTTCAGAACAATCTGAAGGTATTGCATGGCTCACCGTCAGTTTTTTTGTACAAAGCCGTCGGCATAGTCAGGCATGACTTCCAGAAGCTTTGACTTGAAGAATTTGAGGTCTTCCCATGCGGGGCGCTTGAAGTCCGCGTTGCGAAGCAGTGCGCTCGGGTGGTAGGTTACGCAGAGCGGTATGCCGTTAAGGTCAAAGAGCTTTCCGCGGTATTTGTTCAGGGAAAATTCGCCCTCGATGGCAAGCAGGTTCCTGAGAGCCACCTTTCCGACAGCAAGAATCATACGTGGCTTAAGCAGGTGAATCTGCGCGTCAAGGAACGCGCGGCATGCGGCGGCTTCTGTGGGCGACGGATCCCGGTTGTAGGGCGGGCGGCATTTTACGGTGTTCGCGATGTAGCAGTTCACGTGGCGGTCAAGCTGGATGGAGGCGAGCATTTTGTCAAGAAGCTGACCTGCCGGTCCCACGAACGGAAGTCCCTGCTTGTCCTCCTCTTCGCCCGGTCCCTCGCCAATGACGAGAACAGCAGGCTTTTCTGCACCCTGCCCGGGAACGGCGTTCGTGCGTCCGTTGCACAGCGGACAGTTCCTGCACGCGCGGATTTTTGCGCCAAGAGAAAGCAGGCTGAGCGGCTCATGCGTTGCGGGGGCGTCTGAGGCTGGCACTGGGGCTTCCGTTTTCGTTTCCGCGCCTTCATTTGAAGCGGGCTTTCCTGTCATTGCGTCCTGCGTTGCTTTTTCATCTTGCGGCTGTGGCTGGTTCTGCTCCTGGGCGTGTGCAAGCGGTTCCGGGTCGTCGGTAAAAATGGGCATGGTGCTGAATTCCGGCGCACTGTAGCCGTACAGACTGTCCGCCGCTTTTTTTAGAAGATTAAAAACTGTCTCTTTTTCCTGTGCTTTCATCAGAATACTAAGAATAGCACATAACTTGTAATTCAAGCAATAAACAAGTATATTAGAGAGATATGAAACGGAAATTTCTTCTGCATGCTGTCATTTTTCTCATGCTCTCATGGTGCGCCTTTGGTCAGGCCGGTGTGAATCCGTGCGACGAGTTCTATGAGATGGCGACGACATGGTTCATCAAAGGCTATGCAGAAAGGCTTCCGCAGCTAAAGCCGTACCCGCTTTCTACTATCGAGAAAATTCTTACCGATGTCATTGAATGCGATGACAAGGATGAAAGCGAGCGGGCAGCCGCCTTATATGAGCGCATTTTCGGACGTAAATTCCATGCGAGTCTTTCGGGCGACGTGCGGGCAAGAATCTATTCCATTCAGGACACGATAGGAAACGGCGTGAAGGTATTTGATGACTACGAGTTGTATTCTGGGCTTCTTTCACTTGCTGGCGACGTGCCGTTCAATGAGTATGCGGGCGCAAGCTATCTTCTTTCATTCCGAGCGCAGAACGACGTGCGCGCAATCTCTGAGCTTTTTCCGCTCTATGCAATGGACAACCGCTTTGACGGCATTAAGGATTTGACCTTTGACGCGGGAAATGCGGATTTTCTGCTTGATTTGAACGCCGTAACCTCATTTGGAACGGAGCGTCTGAACGGCTCCGTCGGCTTCAACCGGCTGGGCTACGGCATTTTCTCCCGTTCGGACATGATGCTCAATCCTTCTGCAAATCCGCTTGCGAACCTTACTTTCAATGCGGTGGACCCGCATTTTGAGTATTCCCAGGTCTGCTCGTTACCGACGGCGCAGAACCAGACGCTCGACGATGACTATGCGTGGTGCAAGGGAATGTTCTTCCATTCGTTCCGCGTGCCGGTCTTTAATCGCAGGCTTACCGTGTCATATTTTGAGTCCGTCGTTTTTGGCGGAGGATTTCAGCCGGCGTACCTTATGCCGGTGCCGTGGGCAATCATAACCAATGTGTCTGGCAGCACGGAGAATATCATTGCGGGGCTCAACTTTCTTGTGAAGCCGGTGCCGTTTTTTGCCTGGAGCACGGACTTACTTTTTGACGACTTCAAGCTCAAGGATTTCATAAAGCTAAAATGGAACGATGCTGCGCTTCGTGCAGGCGTCAAGACGGGCTTTATCTATACGCCGCAGGATTCCGTCTGCTCGCTTGTTACGTTTGACTACACTCTGCTTTCTGCCTATACGTACACAACCTACGACACGCAGAATTCCTCGTACAATTACACTGACTATACCAACTATGGAAAGAACATGGGAACCGAGCTTCTGCCGAATTCCCAGCAGATAGAGATGACGATGCACTTCAATCCGTTTTCATGGCTGGTCGTTACCTCGCGTACGCGCTACATGCATCATGCGAATCCATATGAGAGCCTTGAGGACGAGGAAGTCCTGGAGCTTTCTGGAAAAACCGCCACTGATGGCAGCTGGAAGCAGAACACGCAGAATCTTGAGACCGCGGTTGACGCGATGAATCTCCTTACTCAGAAAAACGATATGCTGGTGCTTCAGGCAAGCCTTGACTTTGACGTGAGGCTTTCTGCGCGCAAGGGAAGCGGCGCGCTCATCAATCTGGGCTACACGTTTGAGTACATAAAAAATGACGGCGTAGACAAGAGCCTGTTCCCCGGACACTACGAGACGGTTGACGAGGTTGCCGCCGCCAGAAAGGAATGGGAGGCTTTCCTTCATAATTCATATAATCATTTTTTCAAAGCGGGAGTGACGTTACAGTTCTGATGGCAAAACGAAAATTCTTGTTTTTATATCTTGATACGGGCGCAGGACACAAGTCGGCGGCGAAGGTGCTTGCTTCAGCAATGAAGGAGATTGATCCTACCGTGGACATTCGTCTGCGCCGCGGCTACAGTCCTCATGGGCTTGGGCATACCATATTTGAGAAGGGATATAATTATTCGTGCAACTACATTCATGGGCTTTTTCCGCTTACTTACGACTTGGGGCAGCGACATTGGCTTCAGGCGCTCCTGAAGTATATTCTTGCCCCGGAAACAAACCGCTATCTGCGCAAGATGATTATAAAGGATCACCCTACGGACATCGTGTGCTTTCATTTTGGTGTTACGCCTTATGTTCGCGAGGTTCTGAAGTCGATTCCATGGAAAATTAATTTTTCTGTCATCGTTACAGACCCGTTCACGGTGCCGTATCCGTGGTTCCATGAAAAGGATGTGGATTATCTGGTGTATTCCCAGCAGGCAAAGGATATTGCGGTAAAGGAATGCAATGTTCCTGAAAGCCGGGTTACGGTCATTCCGTTTCTTATGAATCCAAAATACCGTACGACGCTTCTGCCGGAGGAAATCCGTGCGCTCAAGCTCAAGCACGGCTTTGACCCCGACAAGAAAATCGTTTTGCTCGTTGGGGGCGGTGAGGGGCTTCCGGGCGCGGTGGAGATTGTGAACCAGTGCCTTATGCACCGCGCGAATTTTTCTACGGCGGTAATATGCGGACGGGACAAGGTTAAGCGGCGGAATTTCAATCTGCTTCGCATTGCAAATCCGCGCCTTGACTTGCACGTGTTCGGTTTTGTTGATTTTTTGGACGAGCTGGTAAAAATCTGCGACTGCGCCGTTATAAAGGCGGGCCCCGCAACCCTCCTTGAGGTGCTTTCGTGCCGCAAGCCGGTCATTATATGCCGTTACATCCACAATCAGGAGCTGGGAAACATGCGCTTTGCCGTTGACCACAGGGTGGGCTTTTTTATTCAGAAGGCAAGCAGAATCTATAAAAAAATAAACGAGCTTCTTAATGACAGCTCGTTTGACGAAAGAATGAAAATAAATTTTGACAGCGTGGTGCTGGACACCGACGCGTCAAAGGTCGCTACGCTTCTTTTCCAAAAATAAAGCGCTTCACGTCGCGCTTTTCAAATGCCTCTGTAAGGAGCGCTTCGCAGTCAAGTTCTGCAAAAATCCGCTCAGCGTCCTCAATGCGCCCCCGCAGAACCGGATGGCGCGGCGAGAACAGCACGCAGCAGTCCTCATACGGAAGGATTGACGTGTTGTAGGTGTCGATGAAATTCGCCGTGTCTATAATCTCTTCCTTGTCAAGTCCGATGAGCGGGCGAAGGAGCGGATAGTCCGCAAAATGTTCGGTAACGTTAAGGTTTTCCATAGTCTGGCTTGCAACCTGACCGAGGCTTTCGCCAGTGATTATACAGTCTGCATTTATGCGCTCGCAGAGCTTGTTCGCAACCTTCATCATGCATACGCGGAGCATGAGCGTTGACCATTCCTCCGGTGCCTTTTCCTTTATTTTCATCTGAACGTCCGTGAACGGAATTATGTTCAGGTAGGTCTGGATTCCGAAGAGCGAGAGCTTTGATGCAAGCTCCTCAACCTTTTGCTGCGCCTCTATTGAGGTGTAGGGATAGGAATGGTAATACACGCACTGAACCTTCATGCCACGCCGCATCATGCGGTAACCGGCAACGGGGGAATCCAGTCCGCCGGAAAGCAGAAGCAGCCCGTGTCCGCTGCATCCTGCCGGAAGCCCTCGGCAGCCTGTCTGCGCGTCGCTGTAGACAAAGACGCGTTCCCGAACCTCAGATCGGAAGAGCGTCGTGTAGGGGAAGAGGG
>CAKZZR010000010.1 GCA_937885475.1 uncultured Treponema sp. | reverse complement strand
GATAAAAGACATCATCCCGACAGCCGACATCATAACGAGCGGAAAGGAAGCTCCCTACTACACAAACTCAAGCCAGCTTCCCATCGATTTCACCACGGACATCTTTGAGGCGCTAGACCATCAGGAATCACTCCAGACACGCTACACCGGCGGAACCGTATTCCACACCTATACCGGCGAGGCAATAAAGGACTGGAAGGCAACACGGGATTTGGTGCGCACGGTGTTCACGAACCACAAGATTCCATACCTCACCATCTCACCGACTTATTCCGTATGCCCCGTGCACGGATACCTTCCGGGAGAGCAGTCGGAATGCCCAATCTGCAAAATGGAGCGCAGGAAGAAGCTCCAGAAAAAACTCGACGCGCTTGAGGCAGAAAAGCAGGAGATACTGAACGCGCAGAAAACGCCGCAGTAAAAAAACGGCAGAAAGAACAGCCCCTGTTCATTGACACAAAAACCGCGGGACACTACAGTAAAAAATGGGAGGAAACATGAGAACGTTGGAAGAGGTTGAAAAGGAAATTGCGCAGACACAGGCGGAGCTTAACTCCGTAAAGGGAACGGAAACTGAGGTCTATGCGCGAATCGTCGGCTATTACCGCGCCGTACGTAACTGGAATCAGGGTAAGCGCGACGAATTCAAGAACCGGAAGCTTTTTGACATCGAAGGAATCAACCTGACAGGAACCATGCTTTCTCCAAAACAAAAAACAGAAAAGAAACCCGCGTCCAATACCGCGTCATGCAGCGCATACGGACGCTACGAGATATTCACCCGCCACGAATGCCCTTCCTGCCCGCCGGTCGCAGAATTCATGAAGGGAACAGAACTTGAGGGACGCAGCATAGACGTCGACTCAGACGAAGGGCTTTCAGAAGCCGCAAGCAAGGGCGTATTTGCCTCGCCTACAATCATCGTGTACGATGCCGACGGCAAAGAGACAAGCCGAGCGCATTCACTGCCCGAACTTCAGGAAATTTTTGAGAAAATCCCCGCAGAGGCATAAGGAGCATGGAATTTCCGGATAGCAAGCGCGGCGTCCTGGTCAAAACGACGCTCGTGGATTTTCCGGGACGCGTCGCATGCGCATTCTTTTTTGCCGGCTGCAACCTGCGCTGCCCCTATTGCTACAACAGAGGGCTTGTCCTTGGAGAACCGCAGGACGATTACGTTACGATTCCACAGTTGATTCAGCATCTTGAGAAGCGCAAAAACGTGCTTTCAGGCCTCGTGCTTTCCGGCGGCGAGGCGCTCCTTCAGCCGGAGCTTCCCGCTCTGATTGCGCACGCAAAAAAAACAGGCTATGCCGTAAAGCTTGACACGAACGGAATGCTTCCGCACAGGCTACAAGAGCTGATTTCCGCCCCGCAGACCACGCCAGACTACATCGCCCTTGACGTAAAGACAAGCCCGGAGCGCTACTGCGAGCTGCATTTTTGCCCGCAGTCAGAAGGCACGGCAAAACACGCTTCCGCAGTGGCAAAAAACCTCCTTAAAAGCATAGAGATTCTTTCCGCCCTGCCACCGGAGCGACGGGAATTCCGCACCGTCCTTGTTCCCCCACTCGTCTCCGCCCATGAGCTGGAAAAAATTGCCCGCTGCCTTCCAAAAAACGCAGCATGGTTTCTTTCCTCGTTCAGAAATGAGAACTGCGTAAACCCGGCATACGAAAAAATACTGCCCTATTCTCCCGCAGAAGAAGCAGAACTTCTTTGCCTCGCAAAAGGCATTGTTTCTGCCGCCGCGCTCCGCTGAACCAAAAAAACTTGCCATGCGAAATTTATCCTATGTTTCTTGTCAAGGAAGAAGTTAGATTGTTTTCTCCTCCAGTCCTC
>CAKZZR010000009.1 GCA_937885475.1 uncultured Treponema sp. | reverse complement strand
ACTATGTCCACGACCTTCTCTCTCGTGTCGGTCATGTCGGGGAGCGCATGGGATGCGCCCTCCTTCACCGCCGCCTGCTCCAGAGCGGAGACCCGCTCGGTGAGCTTCTGGAGCGTCACCGCCATGTCGCGCACGCTGACCACGGGCGACGCGGTGTAGTTCCCCGCCTTCCTGATTGCAGGAAGAACCTCGCCCGTCACCCACCGCTTGAACTTCTTTGCCGAATCAAGCTGGCTTCCGAAAATCAGCGCGTACAGCCCGCTCTCGTTGATGAACACCGGGTACTGTTTCCTGCCCTTCGAGTCGATTACAAAGGGCTTGCCCGCTTTCGGATGGGGTGCCGTTTCGGCACCCCATCGGTCTTCCGCATCAACATGCTTTTTCAGCGTGTTAGTGGTGTCCTTGTAGCCGAGAGCCTTTGCGACATCTTTTGCGACGAACCACGGCTCGCCGTCAATGAGCGTAGTGCGTATCTTTCCGAACTGCTCGTTAGTAAACTCCATTATCTGATTCTCAGTCATCGTACTCGTCCCCCTCTGTAATGATCACTCTGCCGTCATCGGCGTACATCTGATAGTTCTCGGTGTCGATGCCAGCCTCGTCGAGCAGGTCGGCGGGTACATTGATACCATCCTCGCTGCCGTCATCGTATCTGCTGACCACAAGGGAGTCACAGTCGAGATCGACGGACACGATCACATCGTCGCCGGGGCAAGCCGACATAAGGTTGAGAATGTCGAGAGGCACCTTTATATTGCCTTTCTTCGTAAGTCTTGTCTGAAATGTTATCATTGCATTTCCTCCTAAAATTCGTTTTCGTCATCGAAAAAACTGATCTGTATGGGCGGATTCTTTTTCCGCTCGTCCATATCATAGTTGGCGATCAGCAATTCGCCGAACATACTGCCGCCGTCGAACCGCTGCCGGATATTGTTAAGCCGCTCGTAAGCGTACATCCGGCAGCCGTCATAAAGAGTGCGAATTTCCTCGCAGTCATTGTACGAAACAAGGAACTTTCCGCTTATACCCGCAAGTGCGTTCCGGAGCCGTTCATGGTCTGCGGTCGTAAAACCGACATTCGCGTAATAGCTCTCGGTCGCGTAGTAGGGCGGGTCGCAGTAGAAAAAGCTCACCTCGCTGTCCTGAGCGCCGATGAGCTTCTCGAAATCCCTGTTTTCGATTATTACTCTCTGCAAGCGCCGTGAAGCCTGTTCGATCAGCGGAAAATTGCTCCACATGGAGTGGGGTCTGCCGCCGAAGCTGTCACAGCCGCTTGCATAGCTGTAGCGTATCAGCTGATAGAACTCCGCAGCGCGCTGTACATCTCCGATCTCGGCTTTCTCGCTGATGATGTGCTTTATCCGGTCGAAATCCTCCCGACTGTTCAGCACGAAGCGGAGCCGCTCGATCAGCTCGTTGCTCTTGTCACGGACGCAAGTGTACAGATTTGAGATGTTGCTGTTGTAGTCGTTGAACACCTCGAAGTCGTTACCGGGCGGCTTTGCAAAAAGGATCCAACCGCCGCCTCCGAAAACTTCAATGTATTTTTCGTAGTACAGGACGCTGCGAAGCGCTGCTACCTGCAGATCAAGCAACAGCCCCATGCGGCTCGGAACTGAGCGGTAATACCAAATGTGGCTTACCGGAGCGGCAAGCTCAATGTGTCCTGTGCGCTCGCGGCGAACCTTGAAGTGTGTAACCTCAACGCCACAGCGGTCGCAAATTACGCCCTTATAGCGGATTGACTTGAACTTTCCGCAGTAGCATTCCCATTCCTTTGTAGTTCCGAAAATGCGCTCGCAGAAAAGACCGTCTTTCTCCGGACGGAGCGTACGATAGTTTATTGTCTCCGGCTTCTTAACCTCGCCATAAGACCAAGCCCGAATCGTGTCCGGGGAAGCCAATTTAATTTTAATACTTGCAAAATCCTGAACGTCACGCATTTGTGTTCTCCTTATCGAATCCAGATGCTGCTTTGTCAATCAATTCCTGATCACGTTCTGTAAGAGCAATCTGCTTGCCCTTCTCGTCGTACATTGTGAAATCAAGCCCCAATCCGCGAACCTCCTGAACCATTACGTTGAATGCTTCTGGAACTCCTGCCGGAGAAGACGGATCGCCCTTTACGATAGACTCGTAAATCTTTGAACGACCGTTCATATCATCGGACTTGATTGTCATCATTTCCTGAAGACAGTTTGCGGCACCGTAAGCCTCAAGCGCCCAAACTTCCATTTCTCCAAGACGCTGACCACCGAACTGAGCCTTACCACCAAGCGGCTGCTGAGTAACGAGTGAGTACGGACCTGTTGAGCGGGCGTGCATCTTGTCGTCAACCAAGTGGTGCAGCTTCATGAAGTAGATTACACCAACAAAGATTGGGTTTACAAAAGGCTCTCCTGTCTGACCAGAGCGAACAATCTGCTTTGCATCGCTGGCAAGGCCTGCTTCTGCAAGTTTCTCTGCAATCTGCTCCTGACTCGGAGACTGGAATACAGGCGATTCGTAGAACTGATTCAGGTAGCGTCCTGCCACACCAAGCTCAGATTCCATAATCTGACCGATGTTCATTCGCGAAGGTACACCAAGCGGGTTCAAGCAAACGTCAAGCGGGGTACCATCCTCAAGGTACGGCATGTCTTCCGGCGGAAGAATGCGAGCAACGACACCCTTGTTTCCGTGGCGTCCTGCCATCTTATCTCCCTCGCGAAGCTTACGCTTATTTGCGATGATTACTTTTACAACCTCATCAACACCCGGAGAAAGCTCGTCGCCTTCAAGGCGCTTCATTCGCTGTACGTCAATTACGACACCTTCAATTCCATGCGGAACATGGAGTGAAGAATCGCGAACTTCCTTAGCCTTCTCACCGAAGATTGAGTTCAAAAGCTTGAACTCAGGTGTCGTCTCTGTCTCAGACTTAGGAGTTACCTTTCCTACAAGGATGTCTCCGGAACGAACCTTCGCACCGATTCGTACGATACCTTCGGCATCAAGATTGTCCAATGCCTTTTCTGCTGTGTTCGGAACATCGCGAGTAATCTTCTCTGGACCAAGCTTTGTCTCGCGGATTTCAACCTCAAATTCCTTGATATGGATTGTGGTGTACATATCCTCACGGACAACGCGCTGAGAAATAAGAACGGCGTCCTCATAGTTGTAGCCGTTCCACGGAACGAAGCCAACAAGAAGGTTTCGACCAAGCGCCAGCTCACCATTGAACGTAGCCGGACCGTCCGCAAGAACCTGTCCCTTTGTTACATGCTCGCCAACCTCTACGATAGGACGCTGGTGATTCCATGTATCGTTGTTCGTTCGCTGATATTTAATCAGACGATATTCATTCACCTCGCCGGCAGCCTTGTCAGTCGGCTTAACCTTAATCAATTCACTTGAAACGTAGATGACATCGCCTTCATATTTTGCCTTAACAAGAACGCCAGAATCGTAGGCTGTCTTGCGCTCCATGCCGGTACCAACATGCGGTGGTTCCGGGAAAAGCAAAGGAACGCCCTGTCGCTGCATGTTACAGCCCATGAGCGCACGGTTAGCATCGTCATGCTCAAGGAACGGAATAAGGGACGCAGAAACAGAGATAACCTGCCGCGGAGAAACGTCAATATACTGCACGTCCTTTACAGAACGCTGTGTATAGTTACCGCGATGGCGGGCAGAAATCATGTCTGTCGGGAACGAACCATCATCCTTCATGCCAGGAACAAGCTGACCAACATAGTATTTGTCCTCGTCCATTGCAGAAAGATACTCAACATCCTTGGTAGCCTTTCCGTCAACAACCTTGCGATACGGAGTCTCAAGGAAGCCGTAGTCGTTAATCTGAGTGAACATCGGGAGCGATACAATCAAACCGATGTTCGGACCTTCAGGAGTCTCAATCGGACACATTCGTCCGTAGTGAGAATAGTGAACATCGCGAACCTCAAAGCCGGCTCGGTCGCGGCTCAAACCACCGGAACCAAGGGCAGAAAGACGGCGCTTGTGCGTAAGCTCAGAAAGCGGGTTAATCTGATCCATGAACTGAGAAAGCTGGCTTGAACCAAAGAATTCGCGGATAGCAGCAACAATCGGTTTGATGGAAACCAAATCCTGCGGCTTCATGGTGTCAGTTTCCTTCAGTCCCATGCGCTCCTTTACGATACGCTCCATGCGGCTGAATGCAGTCTTAAGCTGATTGGTAAGAAGCTCGCCAACACAACGGATACGGCGGTTTCCAAGGTGGTCGATATCGTCAATCTGATCCTCGCCAATGTACACATTGATAAGGGTCTTCATCGTGTTGATGATGTCGTCCTTTACGAGCGTAAAGCTCTTTACGTCATCGGTATAATCAAATTTCTTGTTCAACTTGTAGCGACCAACGCGACCAAGGTCGTAGCGGCGCTCAGAGAAGAACATTGAATCCAAATCCTTTGCGGCATTCTCAACGGTAATTGGCTCACCCGGCATAAGGATTGCATAAACTGCGGCAAGTGCGTCCTCGCGCGAAGGCTCGTTGTCAACAGACCCCTCTTTTACAAAGCGAACTTCCTCGCGCTCAAAACAGTTGATGATAACCTGAGAATCCAAAGAGTCATTCTTTTCTTCTTTAGAGTTAGGATTTGCGCGGGTATTGAATGTGATGACGTTGATTTCCTTGATGTTATTTGCAACCAAGTCGTCAATGTCGTGCGGATGAAGGCGTGTTCCTGCGTTGAACAGGCGCTTTTCTTCCCCAGCCTCGTCCTTAATGATAACAGCATCTGCAAGAACGCGGTCAACCAATGCCTCACGAGCCTCTGTTGAATCCACAACCTGTACAGTCTCTGTCTTATAGAAGCAACGGATAATTTCCTCGCGGGTGCTGTATCCAAGCGCACGCAGGAAAATAGTTCCGAGGATTTTCTTTTTGCGGTCGATTTTTGCAAAAATCAACTCTTTTTTCTGGTCAATCTCAAATTCCAACCATGAGCCACGATACGGAATGATGCGGCTTGACCAAACGCCCTTCTCATGCTGAAAAATAACACCAGGCGAACGGTGAATCTGAGAAACGACTACGCGCTCCGCCCCGTTAATGATGAACGTTCCGCGCTCCGTCATGAGCGGAATGTCGCCCATGTAAATGTCTTTCTGAATGATGTGTCCGTCGTTAAGGAACGTAAGGTCAATGCGTGCCTTCAGCGGAACAGAATAGGTAACACCCTTCTGCTTGCATTCAAGCTCAGAAAATTTAATGTTGGCATAATCGAGTTCATAATACTCGAACTCAAGAGACATGTCGCCGTTCGGACTTTCAATCGGGAACGTAGAAGTGAATGCTTCCTGCAATCCCTGATTCAAGAGCGGCTCACCTTTCTTCAAGCGCTCAGCCTGAAGAAAACTTTCATAAGAAGAAGTCTGGATGTCAATAAGGTTCGGAACGTCCATGAAGTTCTGAATGTCCTTACCAATGTACTGACGATTGATTGTTCGTGTTTTTGCGAACATCAGGTCCCCCTAAAATGTGTGTTCAGCATGAATCTGCTACATGAGGAAACTCCGCACAGCACAGAAACCGCTGATGGGCCTTATTTTGGGAACAAAGGCACCTTTTTATAATAATTTTTTAAAAGAACAAAAAAACGTTTAAACAGACAAAAACTGCAAGGCGAAAATCCTTGCAGTTTTTGTTGAATTAGCAATCAAAAATCACTAATTATTTTTTAGAAGCCTTACCACCAGCTTCTGTAATCTTTGCAATCATTGCATCAGCGTCAGCCTTGCTTACGCCCTCTTTAAGAGTCTTTGGTGCGCCTTCAACAAGAGCCTTTGCCTCACCAAGTCCAAGACCTGTGATTTCGCGAACAGCCTTGATAACCGGAATCTTTTTAGCTGCGTCAAAGCTGTCAAGAGTTACAGTGAACTCTGTCTGCTCTTCAGCTGCTGCACCTGCTGCACCTGCTGCCGGAGCCGCTGCTACTGCAACTGCTGCAGTTACACCGAACTTCTCTTCCATAGCCTTTACGAGTTCTGAGCACTCAAGAACTGTCATGCTAGAGATAGCGTCCAAAATCTGATCTGTTGTTAATGCTGCCATATTGTCTTCCTCACAAATATGTAATTAAAAAATATCTCAACCCGAAGGTCGTGCAGTGCCAATCATACGAAAGGTCTGCAAATCAAACGCAAACAGTCGACAGCTATGAAGCCTGAATGCGTATTAAGATTCAAAGAATCTCAAGCTGGTGATTCACAGTGCGCACTTAAGAGCCACTCCTGCGCAATCACCAATTACGAAGCTAGACTGCCAAGCAACTTAGTTGCCGCCCTCTGCCTCTTTCTTTTCTGCGTATGCCTTGATGGTAGCGGCGAGCTGACGAGCAGGACCGTTGATAGCAGACATAAGCATAGCGATAAGTTCTTTCTTTCCAGGAACCTTTGAGAAAGCTTCGATTTTTGCAGCATCGAAGATTTCCTTTTCTACACAAGCACCCTTTACAGTAAGAACAGGAGCGTCCTTCGCGAAGTCAAACAAGGTTTTAGCAACAACGTTTGCATCTTCCTTTGTCATTGCAACTACGGTAGGACCCTTAAGGTAGTCAGCAACATCATTGATGTCCATTGACTCAAACGCGATGCGGGCAAAGTTGTTCTTCACAACCTTAAGCACGGCGTTCTGCTCACGGAGCTTTTTGCGGAGACTTGAAATCTGCTCCACAGTCATTCCGCGGTAATCTGCAAAAATGAAGTTGTTATAATCAGCAAATGTCTTTTTTGCTTCTTCAATAGCTGCTGTTTTAGCAGACTGAACTTTACGAGCCATCATTGCCATAATTATTCACCTTCCTTCATGTCAACCCATACGCCTGGGCCCATAGTTGAACTGAGGGATACTGACTGAATGAAGTTAGAAACGACACCGTTAGGAGCCTTCTTTCCAACCTCAGAAATCAATACGTTTACGTTCTCTGCAATTTTTGCAGTATCCATAGAAACTTTGCCTACAGCAATGTGAACGACACCAGTTTTGTCTGCGCGGTATTCTGTACGACCTTTCTTAAGCTCGCTGATTGCAGCAGTAATGTCGTTCGTTACAGTTCCTGTCTTTGGGTTAGGCATAAGCCCCTTGCGTCCCAATACCATACCAAGACGACCAACGTCCTTCATCATGTCAGGAGTAGCAACGGCAATGTCAAAATCAAGCCAACCGCCCTTTACCTTTTCGATGTATTCGTCAGAACCTGCAAAAGCCGCACCTGCATCAAGAGCTTCCTTCACACGGTCGTCCTTACAGAAAACCAAAACTTTCTTTTCGCCCTTGAACTGGTTCGGGAATACCAAAGTATCGCGAACAGAAGTGGATTTATCCATCTTCAGATTGATATGAGCCTCTACGGTCTCATCAAACTTAGCGAACTTCATTTCCTGTACCATTTTACAAGCAGCAGAAACGGTGTATTTTTTTGTCAAATCAAATTTTGCAGCGGATGCGCGATACTGTTTTCCATGTTTCATATTAGTGCTCCACCTCTACGCCCATACTGCGCGCAGTACCGGTAATGATTTTCTTTGCAGCCTCAAGATCGTTAGCGTTAACGTCAGGAAGCTTTGTTTTTGCGATTTCCTCAAGGTCTTTCTGAGAAAGAGTTCCAACCTTGTCGCGAAGCGGGTTTCCAGAACCCTTGTCAAGCTTAAGAGCCTTCTTGATAAGCACAGCTGCCGGAGGAGTCTTAAGAATGAATGTGTAAGATTTGTCAGCATAAACGGTCAGAACTACCGGGATGATGAGTCCCTTTTCCATGTTCTTAGTTCTGTCGTTGAATTCCTGAACAAACTTTGGTGCAGAAACACCATGAGGTCCAAGTGCAGGACCAATCGGTGGAGCCGGAGTCGCTGCGCCAGCGGGGCACTGCAATTTAATTACGGCTGTTACCTTTTTTGTTGCCATTGTGATTCTCCTAAAATTGGTATAGCGAACTGCCTTTGTCCAACGGACCTGCAATTCTCCCAAAGACAGGTAATGCCCGCACTGGCATGCGAGCACCTGAATTTTTGACTAATTAAACGCGCTCAACCTGAAGAACGCTGACTTCAACCGGCGTTGCGCGTCCAAAAATCTGAACGTTTACGCGCAACTTGTCCTTTTCGTCGTTGACTTCCTCAATGTTTCCACTGAAGGTTGCGAACGGACCGTCCGTAATTTTAACCACGTCGCCAACCGCAAAGCTCTGCTTGATTTTAACAGGCTTCTCGCTTTTGATTACGCCGATTTTCTGAAGAAGGTTCTTTGCCTCTGCCGAAGAAATAGGGCGCGGACGCTCATTAGGATTCGTTCCTACAAAGCCAGTTACACCCTGTACGCGGCGGATTGCAGAGCAAGTCGTTTTCCAGCCGATATCCGGCAAATCAAGCTCAACCAGCAGATAGCCCGGCATAAAATTGACATTCTTAGATTTCTTTTTTCCGTCCTTAATTTCCACAACTTCCTCAAGCGGAACACGGACATCGGTAACGACATTTGAATCAAGATCTTTTTTATCAAGAAGTGTTCTGATTACACGTTCAATCTTTGCCTCATGACCTACGAACGTCTGAAGCACATACCAAGACTTTGACATACTTTCCTACTCTACTTCATGATGAAGCGGAACGCTTCTGTAAATGCAAAATCCAACAAACCAAGAATAATTGCGATAATAATTGTGGAAATGATGACAACTTTTACTGATGATACAACGTCTTCGCGTGAAGGCCATACAACCCTTTTCAATTCTGCTTTGCTTTCACGTAAAAACTGTCCTACTTTTGACATAATTCCTCCAATTAAATCAGGTTTTAAGTATCAGGGCAGGCAGGATTTGAACCCACGACAGGCGGTTTTGGAGACCGCTGCTCTACCAGCTGAACTACTGCCCTATATATTCACCGCCCGGCACAACCGAACGGAAGATATACAAAATAATAAATTATTTAGCCTTTGTTTCTTTGTGCAAAGTATGCTTGCGATCAAACGGGCAGTACTTGTTAAGCTCAAGCTTACCAGTGATATTCTTGCGGTTTTTGTAAGTTGTATAGTTCTTACGTTTGCATTCAGAACACTGCAAAGCGATGATTTCTACTGCACCTTTTTTCTTACTTGCCATTTCTATACTCCTCAGAAAGTATTTTTATCAACTCAGCCCCCGTGCGGGCTTGAACCGCAGACCTCAGCCTTACCATGGCTGCGCTCTACCAGCTGAGCTACAAGGGCGAAAACGCACCCCACTATCGTCAGATAATGCGTTCTAAAACTATAAAGAACCGCGCCCTTTATGTCAATTGAAATTCAGGCAAATATTGCAAATTTTACGAAAAACTTACGGCGCACAGCCCTAGTTTTTCAGTATGTTTTTATGGTATTATCTTGGGCATTGCGAGGATTTTTATGAATATAGACATGCTTATAGACGGAATTTTGGACTCTTACGACCGATACGGCGGAATAAACCGCAGCGAGTCTGAGAATTTTCCGAACCGCGAGAACGTTATAAATGTGCTGAGCGATTTTCAGAGCCTCATATTCCCCGGATTCAAGATTGCGGAAGAAATAAGACCGACGGACATACGCTACATAACCGGTCGCCGCGTGAACAACATCATCTCCCTGCTTACAAAGGAAATTCAGAAGGCGCTGGCATACACAATATGCCAGAACAACGGCGATGCAGAAAAACTGAAGGACACCAACTGCTTTAAGCTTGCGGAGGCAACAACCTTTGCGCTCATAGAGGAGCTTCCCGAAATCCGGCGGCTGCTCATGCTCGACGTGGAGGCGGCGTTCAAGGGCGACCCGGCGGCAAAAAGCAACGAGGACGTAATAGTTTCATACCCGGGACTACAGGCAATCCTCACCTACCGAGTGGCAAACTTCCTGTGCAAGAACGGAGTGCCCATCATTCCGCGCATAATGAGCGAATACACACACAGCCGCACGGGAATAGACATCAACCCGGGTGCGACAATCGGCGAGTCATTCTTCATTGACCATGGAACCGGCGTCGTAATAGGCGAATCAACGATAATCGGAAACAACGTTAAAATCTATCAGGGCGTAACGCTGGGAGCGCTGAGCGTAAAAAAAGAGCTGATGAACAAAAAGCGCCACCCTACTATAGAAGATGACGTAACAATCTACGCCGGGGCGACAATTCTGGGTGGAAACACCATTATCGGACGCGGCTCGATAATCGGTGGAAACACCTGGGTCACGGAATCGGTTCCTGCTGGTACGCGGCTTTCCATAAAGTAGCGGGTCCGCCCAAACAGAGTGAGAACAAAAAAAAAACGATTTTTTTTTCAAAAAGATTGCAGAAGCGCCCCGCGGAATTCTTTATATAAGCAGGGCGCTTTCTTTTGCGCCAAGAGAGGTTCGGAATGGCAAAGAAAAACGGTTCGATTATGTACAAATGCGCGTCATGCGGATACAGTCAGCCACGATGGCTTGGACGCTGCCCGGAATGCGGGGAATGGAACACCTTTGAGGAATGCATGGTGGACGCAAACGCCACACCGGGCGCAGGAAAAGCCGCGCTCAGCGAGCGGGCAAAGCCGGTTCCGCTGGAAAGCGTGAATGCGCAGGAGTCCGCACGAATCACCACCGGAATTCCAGAATTTGACCGCGTGCTTGGCGGCGGAGCCACAAAACGCTCCGCAATTCTTTTGGGAGGCGAGCCGGGAATAGGAAAATCAACGCTTCTCATTCAGACGGCGGCAGAAATGGCAAAGCACAGCCCCGGAAAAATCCTTTACATTTCCGGAGAGGAGTCGGCAGCGCAAATAAAGGAGCGCGCGGAACGGCTCCGCCTTAACTGCAAGGGAATTGAGGTTCTCTGCACCATGCGGCTTGAGGACATTCTTAAAACGCTGGACACGCTCAATCCTATTTTTGTAATCATAGATTCAATTCAGACGGTGTATTCCGCAGAAGCAGGAATTGTTCCCGGCACAGTCAACCAGCTCAAATACTGTGCGAACGAACTTGTGGGCTGGGTAAAGGAGCGCGACGCGGTTATGATTATGACCGCGCACGTTACAAAGGAAGGCGCTATTGCCGGTCCAAAAACAATGGAGCACATGGTTGACACCGTCATTTCATTTGAGCGGAACAACAACGACGTGCGGTACCTGCACGCGCAGAAAAACCGCTTTGGTTCCGTGGACGAACTTGGCATTTTTACGATGACAGAAAACGGTTTGGTTCCGGTGCTGAACCCGGCGACGATGTTCCTGACGGAGCGGGCAGAGGTACAGCCGGCAGGCGTAGCCTGTGCCGCCGTTTTTGAGGGAAACCGTGTGTTTTTGGTGGAAATTCAAGCCCTGACCGCGCCGGCAAAGGCGGCAATTTCGCGCGTATTCAGCGATAAAATCGATTCAGCCCGCGTAAGCCGCGTTGCCGCAATCCTTGAAAAACGCGCAGGCCTGCAATTTCTGGGGCAGGATATTTACATAAACGTAGCGGGAGGAATCAGGCTTTCTGAAAGCGCGATTGACGCGGCGCTTGCCGTCGCAATGTATTCGGCGCGGACGGACATTCCCGTAGACAACGGCACCGCCATATTCGGCGAGCTGAGCCTTGCCGGAGAAATCCGCGCGGTGCCAAAGCTCAGACAGCGCGCAAAGACGGCAGAAAGTCTTGGCTTTACCCGCATCTACGCCAGCGAAAAATCCGAAGGCGTTCTGCAGGTAAAGAATATAGAAACGCTTGTAAAAAGCATTTTTGGAGGGCGAAGCCGCTAGCCTGCCTTATGCAAGGCGACCTGGCTCAACCTCGTCGTGAAGCTTCTGAAGCATGTCCATAATGCCGTCAATCGTTTTCTGCTTTGGATCAGGCTCGTCGGCGGGCAGAGAATCCAATACGGACTTACGGTATGCTTTGCAGTCAACAATCGGGTGAGCGGTAAGCAGAACCTTGTCTTTTTCCACAATGTCGGCAAGCATGTCCTCGGCGTTCTCTGGATTTATGCGCAGGCAGTTTCCGTTTATTGCAATCGGAAGCACGATGTCAAAAAGACGCAGATAGCTGTCTATTTCGCGCAGACCTTTTTTTGTTTCTGGATGACCTGGGCGGTAACGCGTTCCGCTTGGGAACACAAGCACAACCTGTCCGCGCTTCTTGCAGTCGTCCATGGCGCGCATTGCGGCAAGATTTATGGCCCGCGCCTTCTTTTCTTCGGCAAGTTTTTCTTCCTCGCTTACATTTGACGCGTCAACCTTGTCCAGACTGCGGGTAGGATAAATAACGACGCGGGTAAAGCCTTCCGTCCAAATGCGCACGGCGGGACTTGCCTCGTTCAGTTTCATTCCGGCAACGGCAACAATGCGCTCAGAAAAATCCCTTGCCCATTCCTCACCCTGAATTTTCAGGAGATAGATGATTGCGGGCAAATCAAGATTCGTATAATGCTCCATAAGAATCAAGCCGCGCTTTCCTTCTTTTGTAACGGCATCGTAAAACGCCTTGAAGTTCTCCACATTCCCCAAGCCGGAACCCGGCAAAAAATTTTCCGAAAGGATTATTTCCATGTATTTGGTCAAATCCTTGTTGGCTTCCTGATAGACGTTTGAGGTATCAATCTTTGCAGGCGCCTTGGAAAGTCCAAGCATTTCATTAAAATATTTTCCATAAGCGTCTTTTAATTGAATTCCCATGTTGTTCCCCTTTGAATCCAAATGATGATTTCACTCTGAATCCGATATACGAGTATTCAATTATCCTAATCCCAAAAAATACAAATGGCAAGCAAAAAGAGGCGGACGGCGCGATTCATTTTTCATGCACTTTTGTATATACTGAACGCATGAGAATCGAGCACCTTATTTTTGACCTTGACAACACGCTGTATCCCGCTTCTGCGGCGATGGACGCTGGAATAACCCGACGCATGCGCGAATGCATAATGGATTTTTTTCATGAGAACGCGGAGGCGGCAGCCGAACGACGGCTTAGGAACATAAAGAATTTTTCAACCACGCTTGAATGGCTTCGACACGAGGGAATGAACAACGTTGAGGCTTATTTTGCGCACGTACACCCGCAAAACGAGGCTGACGAACTTGAGAGCGATGAACGGCTGCGCCCATTTTTGCAGGCGATTCCGATTCCAAAAATCATATGCACAAATGCGCCGCGCGAACATGCGGAGCGGGTTCTTGCAAAACTGAACGTGCGGGATTTGTTTGACGACATCTGCGACATACGCGACTTTAATTTGCAGGGAAAGCCATATGCAAGCGCATTCCAGACGGCATTAAAAAAGGCGGACGCAACCATAGATGACGCTCTTTTTTTGGACGATTTGGTAAAATACACCAACGGCTACGCGGCAATCGGGGGAACGTCGGTTCTTGTGGGAACTCAGAACGGCAAACCGCTTTCAAAGGACGCGGCGGCGCTGTTCAAGGGCGTACCCCCGCATCCTGGACGGACGTTCCGAATCAACTCTGTGTATGAGCTGCCAGATTTGATAGAACGGCTGCAGAACGAATGAACGGCTTAGTCCGCCATGCCGCAAAAAAAAATGCTACTTCAAATCCTCTGCCGCAGAAGCCGCAGGTTCCGTGTGAATCCAGGTGAGCTCGTGCTTGTTGTAGTTCAAGTGGACGACTCGGCTTCCAGAAATTTCTGCAAATTCGCGTATAACCGCCCAGTCCGGCTCGCCTTGCATTTTTATAGTGCAAATCATGTTGCGGCATAAGCCAGTTTCCAGCCATTCGCGGACCCATTTTAAAAGGCGCTCCGGATAGCAGATGACGTCGCTCAGAACCCAGTCGCAGAAGCCTATTTCTGCGGGTTTGAGCGTAAATGCGTCGTGCGCCCGGAACGTTACCAGCGGATTCTGCATAAGGGACGGCGCAAGTTCCGCGCGGTCCACGGCATATACGGCGGCTCCCAGCCCTGTAAGCACCCACGTCCACCCGCCTGGACACGCGCCAGCCTCAAAGCAACGCTCCCCCGCCTTTGGAAGCGGAGTTCCGTTCAAAAGATTTGCCATCGTAAGGCTTTCCTGAATTTTCAAATAGGCGCGGCTTGGAGGATTCTCGTGGTCTTCCTCAAACAAAAGCTGACCGGCAGGCAAAAAGCTGCTGGTTGCAGGCGAGGCAATCATGGATTTTTCAGAAATGAGCGTGTACAGCCCGATTGGAGACGACGGAATGCGCACCGGAAAGCGACGGATTTTTAGATTTACGTAGGGAAGTTTTTCCTGAATGAGGTTCGCGCGGCGAAAAAACTGATACTGATACGGTGCCCAGCTTCTCTGCATGGACTTGAGCGCAGAAGCCGCCGCACCAATTGATTCAAAATCAATAATCTGCGGGTCAAGCATGGCACACCGCGCCCAATACGGAACAGGAGAGCTGACGCCCGGCGCACCGCTCGCACCAAATGTCAGCGCCTCGGCAATAAGAGATCCCGGAAAGTCCGCATAATACAAAAGGTCGCCGTACACAGAGGTTGGCTCAGCGCTAAAGCCAAGCCGCCCCGCAAGCTCAGCGCGAAGCATTCCGCTCATCTCCGGGAACGCAAGGAACGCCACTCCCGGTATTTTTTTGCATGAAAAGGCAGGCGCTACTTTATTATCTGGCATACGGATTCACTCGGCTGGAATTCAAGCATGTCCTCGGAATTGTCCTCCTCAAGCTGCTGAATGTAAGCGGCAAGGCGCGCGTAATCTGTGGAAGGAAGAATTCTAAAGCCGATTTCCGTGGTGGAACCGCATTCCTTTATCCACTGAGGGTGGCAGACGAGCGAAAACTGAGCGCCCGCCGCCCGCGCGAACGTGATTTTTGATTCATAGTCAGAATCCATGTCTACGGACACCGGCAGTTGATAGCAAATTTTACAGCCATCGCGGCTTATGTTTTCCAGAATACCCGGCAGCGCACAAATATTCTGACAAAAAAATCTTCCCATGTCGTTAAAACGCTGTGAAAGTCTTTCCTGAGAATTCATAATGCTAGCAGTATAAAGTTTTTGTCTGAATACCGCAACTGCACGCGCTAGTGCACAACGGAACGGCAGACGCGGAAACCGATGTCTTTTGCACAAGTGTCAGGGGTGTTGTATGTCTGAACAAAAACGCCGCACTCGCGCTCTCCATATTGCCAGCTTCCGCCGCGACGGATTCGTTTGGTGCCACTTGCAGCGCCAGTGGAAGGCGTATCCGCCGTAAGCGTTCCTTGCCAATCCCAGCACCATTCCCAGACGTTGCCGGTCAAATCGTACAGCCCAAGGTTTGCGCTCTTACCCTTAATTTTATGTGCGGATTCCCCGGCATTCCCCTTATACCATGCGACGGAATCAATATCATCGCTTCCGCTGTATTTTGTCATCGTTACGCTTTCTGCTTCAAAGGATTCCCTTCCGCCGCACGCAGCAAATTCCCATTCCGCACTCGTCGGAAGCCTGAAGCCGTCCACCGTCAAAAAAATCCTCGCAAGTTACGTCCGCCTCTTCATTCCTTTTATAAGAAACACGCACCTTTACCACAGGACTGTCATAGGTTGCTGCCGCAAGCGGATTCACCCAAGAAACTGCTATCGTCTTTTTATCCGCATCGTACAGCGCTTTAAGACGGCTTACGTCGGAACATTCTGTGTCAATGGCACGCACGATTATTTCAATAATTTCGTAATTTTCTTGTGAATCCTTTGCGACAACAGAATACGAACCGTTCTGAACGACGGAAAAAGCCCATTCCGCCTTATGCTCTGAATAAGAAGCACTCCGCTGTGCGCTAAGCGCTTCCTCAGAGTCAAACACATCCTTTGCAGAACGAATGCCAGCAGCCGCGCAGTATTTTACGTCCGTTACCTCGTTGGTGCTTACAACGGTCAGCCCAACAGGAACGGAAGCCTTGGTGGGCTGTTGCGATACATCAGGATATATTTCGATAAAATTGGGATACGGCATAAAATCAACGGAAACGCCGTCACTTTTGTTTCCGCTTGTGTCCACGGCTTTTACCAGAAACGTGTATTCCGTTCCGTTCACAAGGTTCGTTATGAAGCAATGCGCATTTCCCTGTGAAACAACGAGAGAATCTTGTGTAAGCGGCTCGCGCTTTGTGTCATCAGCAGAAGTCGTTTTGTTCGCGTCATCAGCCGTACTTGCACTATCACCTGAACTTGCAGAATCTCTTTCTGAACTGTCGATACCTTGCGTTTCTTTTTGATTCCATGAAATCTCATAGCCAAAAATGTCGCCATCACTAGCGTCCGTCCACGAAAGCATGACGGCACCGCCTTTATTCACGACAGAAAGCCCAGTTACGTCTGCTGGCGCGGCGGTGTCATCCTTTTTCTTCTCTACATACACGTACTTTGTTTCCACGTCATTTGAGCAGGAAACCTCCGGCAAAACAAGGATTGAGGCAAGAAACACGGTCAATATTCTATTCATTTTTCCTCCAGACAAAAAAAAGCGCAGGCGCACCATAACGGCACACCTGCGCTTTTTTCATATATATATGAACTGTTTTTGAGACTATATTATTTACTGAACTGAAACGTTAAGGAAGTCTTTTGCTGCTGTCAAGATGTTTTTCATAGGGAGAGTATAGCACGCCCCGCTAAAAATGAAAAGGTCAGGAATTTTGAAGAACAGACGCAAACTGCACAATCGCAGAACGCACCCTCTAGTCCTTTACGACCAGCACCTTGCGGGTTTCGTCAAAGCCGCTGCCGATGACTCGGATGAAGTAAAGACCGCGGGCAACGGTTCTGCCGCTTTTTGTGGTGCCGTCCCAGTTAAAGTAATGCTCACCTTTTGACGCGGTTCCGTGATGCAAATATTTTACGATGTTGCCGTCCAGCGTCATGACCATAACGCTCACGCTTCCTTCTGCGCCCATGTCCAGCTTGAGCGTTGTCTGCTCGCCGTTTGACGCGTTTATGACGTTGTTCAAAATGGTAACGCCGCCGCGCTGCAAGGTTACTGACTTAAGCCGGAACGACCACAAATCCACGCTGGAAAGGTCAGCCGCGCTCTTAAGACGGAGCGCAAACAACGGCTGCATAGGCACAAAATAACTGTCGGAGCTTTCGATATATTCCGGCGAATGGCAAATCTTGAGCGAGCTTCCCGCACTGTCGTTCAAGCCAAAGAGGAACGAAATCTGGTCTCCTGCCTTCCATCCTGCGCCGCCTTCAGAAGCGGTTGCGTTGGCAGAAGCCTCCGAAGTTCCGGAAGCAGCCTGCACCAAAGAATCCGCAGCTTCCGCGCCGTACATGTCCGCAGCAGGAATTTCAAACAGATAAGAAAGCGCGTCGTCCTCATCGGGCTGGGCGGCATAGCTCAGAAGAGAGCCGCTTGCATTGTTCACGTTGGAAAGCGACGGAATCACCTCGACTTCCTCAAGCGCCGTAGTCCTTCCCGGAAGCCATAAGCGAAGCTTATCGATTTTTGCATCCTCAGACACCATATCGGCATTGAATTTGCCGCTTATGCTCTGCTCGTCCGGCGCGCTGTCAAGATACACGGAAACAGAGCCGGGGAGCGAGTCTGATTCCGCGTCGCAGCCCGAAAGCACTGCCTTTATAAAAATGTCGTTCCCTGCGCGCAATGTTCCAAAATTGCGCTGACTGGCGCTCCAGTCGTGAACAGAAAGGCTTCCCTCTAGGTATGCGCCGCCCTGCGCCTCGTCGGTCATGCCGCTGTCGTAGGCATACACCGGGTTCACAACGTCAATCGCAAAGTCAGAAAGCGGGTGCGCCTCTCCATGCAGAACGTAGTTTGTCTGTTCATCCTGAAGGAACGTTACGTATGCTCCCGCCGCCCCAGAAACAGGTTCCTTTGAGGTTTCCGCTGCATACGCCTGAAGGAAGCACGTGCGAATATCCTCAAGCGTTACCGGACGGCTCAAGGTTACGGTCAGCCCGGTGAAATTTTCCGTCTGGAACGCCTTTTTTGCAGGAACGTTCTGGGCAACCTGCAAATCGTCGGAAACGACATAGCTTCCTGACGAATCGATTTTTATGATGCGAAGGCTCTGCGGAATTTTCTCAAGCGCTGAGTACTCCACCGCTTTGTCAGAATCATTCGGAATGAGCTTTACCTTTCCAAGCGAAAGCTTTTTGTTCACCACAAAATACAGCTGGTCGCCGTCCGCCCGCGCAAGCGAAAGAGTGAACCGTGGATTTGAGCTGTCGATGGAATGAATCTGCGCCGACTTCATGCGGTTTCCCGCCAAATCGGTAACGCACGCCCGCTCGTCAAACTGCACGAAGAAGGTGTTGTTCAGCGACCACTTGGCAGAACGTTCAAAATATGCGGCAAAATACAAGTTGTCGTCGCTTGCAGTAACAGCGCGGTAATTTTCTCTTTCGGTATAACCGGTCTCGCCGGTAAAGAACATCGTGTTGCGAACGACCTTGCCGCTTCCCATGCTCTGAGAGGAATCAAAATTGTACTCCGCGTGGTCTGCGGAACGGCTTGGTGAATACGAGAAGTACGCCGTCTTGTCGTACAGCGAGGAATAGCGGATTCCGCCCCGCGTGCGCCGCTGTGCCGCAGCATATGGACGCGCACCGCCTATAACATCTGGCGCATAGCTGTAGTCCGTTTTGAGCGAGGCCGAGCCTTCGGCACGCCAGCCGACCTGCGTGAACCATTCCGTTCCATCCGCAGCAGAAACGTCAGCGCCGTTGTCCCATACGTGGAATTCAAGCCGGGTCAGGATAGAGGAAGTTCCGTTGGTTCCACCTGCAATCTCCGCGCTGCCACGGAAGCCCGCGCCGGTATTCTCCAGGGAATTGTATTCCGCAAACACGGGCGCAGACACATCCCATGCGCCGTACAGTTCGGAATCCGTGGAATCCGTGGTAAGCGCCGTAAGCGGGTGCTGCTCCGTACCAGATGCGTCAATGGCGTTTCCCGAGGCATCGGTAAGCTGGGCGTTTGCAAGCGGCGTTACAGCACCCGCTGGCAGCGTGGCGGAATCTATGTAGCCAAGCCAATGGTAATAGGAGCCGGAGCCAGCCGTCCGCTCGCCGTCAACAAAGCCCGCTACAGCCTCGCGAATTCGGTGCGTCTGGAACGAGGTCGCGCCGCTCTGCGCGTCTTCCGCCGTCCGCGCAAAAATACGGTACAGCGCATGTACGGTTGCATCCACGGCGTTCTCCGTGCCAGTCGTAAGCGCACCGCTTGTAAACGAGGCAAGCCCCGCAAACTGAATGCCACTTCCTGCCGTAGCCGTACTCGAACCCTCGCTCGCAGAATGCGCTCCCAGCGCAAGGGTTGCGCGCACATTCACATTCTTTGCTTCTGTCGTGTCGCTCAAAAGCAGCGTTCCCGCCTCTGCGCCGCCAAAATTCACCGGCTCCGAATATGCGAACTCAACAAAATTGTGGCTGTCGTACATTTTTTGCGAGGCAGCCGTCCCCGTTGGCGCGGAATGCAGTTCCTGCCCGGTTCGTGCGCCCACCAGAACAGGCGCCGCCCGGTCGCTTACCGCCGTAAATGACGCGCCCCCCTGCAAAGAGCCATAATTGGTAAGCCGCCGCCCATAGCAATCCGTAAGCACATGCAGCGTAAGAACTGCACCATCGCCCCCGGACGCATATGACGCAGGAACGTCCACAAACGGAATCGCCGTCCGGTGAGTGCCGCCCCTGTCCGTGCTTTCGTCCGCCCCGGAGTTCGTTCCCGTTGCGTCCGTATTCCACGTTGCATCCGATTTTATGAAAGCTTCTGTAATGCCGTCCTCAGCCACCGCCAGCGCCGTAGTGCATTCCGCGTCTGCATAAAAGCCCGAATAGTGCGCCAAAGTGCCTTCCGTTCCGTAAGAAACCGCACCTCCGGTCAGAGCCGCCGCAAATTCCCCGCCGGAATTGCGCATCGCCCGATCAAAGCGAACATACACAACGTCATCATAGACTGTGTACGATTCTGCAATTGTGGGCGCGTCAAAATCCCAGTTCACGCACGAACCATCAATCATCTCCGTGCAATTTTCCGAGGCAACCTGCGCATGGCTTCCGTCTTCAGTTCCGTCAGAACAGATTACCTTTGAATAGGAGACTTTTGAGTTGTAGGCCTCTGCAAAGCCGTTTTGCGCCGTTCTATTGGGCGCAAGACACAAAAGCCATTCGGCTGCGCTCTGTCCGGCAAGTTCCGCTCCGTTCACGTAAAAATTTTTACCCACGCTCAGTTTCTTACCGGACGAAACGGCTATGCGGGCATCATACGGTCCCGCCGGGAATGCCTTGCCGTAATTGAGCGTGGCTCCGCGGCTTGTGGTGTAGGCAAGCAGCCCGGAAATTCCGGTAACAGGGTCATCCGCAGAATAGTCCTCGCCCAGCACCAGCATATCCTTGCTTGCCGTGATGTCGGCGTTTGCGCTCAGCGTTCCGCCAAAGCATGCAAGATTCTGGCAGCTAAGCGTGTCGTTCGCTGTAAAACTGCCGCCCTTCATCGTAAAATCCGAGCTCGTAAATGCCGCGCCTGCGCTAACAAGCGCCTCGTCAACTGTAACTTCCGCACCAACAAAGGGAGCGCCAAACAAAACAGTTCCCGCTTTAAGCTCCGTCGCGCCGCTTACCGTAAGCGGAATCTGCGTGGCAAAGTGGGATGAAGCGCTCATGTCCACCGTAAGCGGGGAATTCAAGGTCAGCGCTCCCTCGCCGGAGCCACCCAGCGTTGTCTGCGCCTTTATTTCTGCAAGAGTAGCTTCGGCGCTTTCTGCCGCCGTAAAGTTTGCCGTGCCGTTAAAACGCAGCGTTGAATATTTGTTACCCCAGGCAAGCGTTTCGGTAAGCGCCGCGCCGTCGCTGTAGTATTCAACGGAGCTTCCGTCGCCGTTCGTTATGGTCATTACGGTAGATGCGACGGTTTGCCCCCCAGCGCCAATAAGACGCACATCGCCGTCGTTTATAAGCGCAGTGGCAACAACAGAAGAAGAGCCAAAATCCGCCGACGCGCCTTGCGCTATGGAAACGCGGTCTGCCGCGAGCGTACCACCACGGAAGGTTGCAGATGCGCCGGAAGCAAGGTCAAACGCACCCACGGTGAGCGGGAATGCCGCGGCAGAAAAAGTCGCGTCGCCCTGCACCGCAAGAGAGCTTCCATATTCCGCACCATCAACCTCATCCGTAACACTCGCGCGCGCAAGGTCAACGCCTGCCGTAAGCACGGGATTCGTCGTGGCGCTCGTCGCCGGAATGACGACGGTAGCGTATTGCCCCGGAACAGAAGCAGGCAACCAGTTAGCGGCGGTCTGCCAGTCCGTTTCGCTGCCGCTCGCACCCCCTTGCCACGTGTACGTCGTTCCAGGAAAATTCCAGCCTGCGTTTCCGCCGCCGTCAACACTCTTGAATGTATTTATGCGGACAGCCGTTCCCTGTGCATCTAGCGAAATATTATAAGAGTCAAAAATGCTCGCATCATGTACTAAAAGAGCGCTCGCACCGGAGCAGTCCAAACGCCACGGCGTACCGTCTGTGTTCGATTTTAAGATAATTGGAGATAATTCTGTGCCGACCAACGTAAGCGCAGTAGAAACCGTCTGCACCGTTCCAGCCGCAAAAGTAAGTGTGGAGCCAGGAGCCTCGCACACGAGCGAACCGAACGAAACGTTACCCGACGCACTGAGCGTTGCCGCAGAACCGCCCGGCGCGCCCAAGGTAAGCTGGTCAGAAAAACTGATTCCGCTTCCGTCAAGGGTTACCGAGTCTGTCGCGCTCACCGCATCCGCAAAAGACAGCAAAGACGACGCATTCTGCAAACTCACCCTAAGAGTGCTGAACGACTGAATTCCGTTCTGCACCGCCGGATACACCGCTTTTCCGCTCACGGCCTTATTGCCGTCATAATATTCAACCGCCACCGAAGAATCAATGGTCTTCGTTCCAGAAACAGAAAGCACATCCGCCGCCGTCTGAGAATCACCGCGCGGATAAAGCGCAAGAACGGCGTTCTTTCCGGCGGTAAAATCGGTTGCCGTAAGCTTGCCGTCAGCAAGCGCAAACCGAATTCCGTCCGCCGCAGAGTCTTTTTCACTTATCGTAACGCCGCCAAGCACAACCTCAGAAACAGCCGGAGAAACACCAGCAAAAGCCGCCGCAAAATCAAAATCAGCGTCAAACAGAACGGAATAGTCCTCGCCACTTCCTGCCGTGTATTCTGGCACCGTCTCCGCCGGCGAAGTGGAACCGTCGTCCGTGTCGTAATACAGCCAGTTGTCCGTAGTAGTCCACAAGTCATTAGCACCCGAGCCAGTCCATTTAAAAGACACGTTTGCAAACCAATTTTCCGTCGACTTTGCAACGCCTTCCTTTACGCGCGATGCGTTCGGCACAATTCTAAGCGCATTCACGCTATAAGTGTCATTCAAAGATGTTGCATATGAGACGCGGGTATACGAAAAATTCTCGTTCGTCGGCTTATTCTTAAAGACTGCCTGCCATTTTTCAGCGCCGTCCGTGCTGGTAAGCGTAAGCACGTTCTGTGCGGAATTGCCATTAAAAAGAACCGTGCCGCTCGTTATCAGAGTGTTGAAGATTTGAGCCTTGTTTGGTTCAAATTTAACCGTAGTGGGAGAAGCAATGTCAGAATTGTCCACCATGAACGACGTAAATGTGTTTCCACCGTAAATTTCGGCATTACCGGTAAGCAAAAGCGATGGTGTGTTCTCAAATCCGCCCTTAAATACCGCCACGCCTTCGCCATTCGTTTTTATCGCCGAGCAAGAAGAGCCTAGCGTAGTCTTGCCGTAAATCGTCATTCCTTTCAATGGGCTCTCGCTTCCAACCGCGCCGTTGAAAACCACATTAGTAGCAATTGCCTCTGAGCCGATTGTAACCGTCGGTGCAGAACTTGCCTCATCTGCCGTATCAAGTTTTTTTTCAAATGTCACCAAGGAAGGGCTGCCCGCAGTTCCCGCAATCAGCACTGAATCAGCAAAAACAGTCGTTCCTTCTTTATATGTTTGCGCCCCGGTTGTCGTAACAGAGCCGCCAAGTCCCGCAGAACAAGAAGCCTCCGTTGTAAGCGTTTCTGCCGTAACCGCGCCAGAAAAAAGAACGAAACCCTGGCCTGAAAAATCAAGGTCATAACCGTCCGCAGAAAGAGACTTCTTAAAACACACATCATAATCTACAGAATTACTGCTCGTAGAAAATTCCATGTCGGCATGCAATTCAACAGGTGCATCAATTGTCACCTCCTCAAAAGACGAAGCATTGTACGCCGTCAGCTTGGCCGAAGAACCATTTTCAGCATATATTTTAAGCGAATCCGCCGCAATGTTCCCCATTACATAGGTTTTGTACGTATCGCCCTGCCCCGCATACACAATCACATTCTTATAAGTAAGATTGGTAACCGCACCAACGCACACATCCGCAGAATCCGGCGCATCAAAAACCCATGTGCCGCCATCCGTTACCACGCCAGAACCACCGTCCGCAGGAACAACGCTCAGCTCCACACCTAAAGGTCGTTTTGTATGAATGGTGCCACCATCATTTGTATATTGCCCATTGACTTTAAAACCCGCAGAATTCAAATACATCGTCGGTCGCGTATCAGTTCCGCTCTCCTCTCCAAGCAAAAACTTGTTCACCTCAAACGTCCCCGAAGCCGTTATCTGAATCTCAGAATTCCCCCTCGCAAAAAAATCCGCCTTTCCCCCATCAAGCCCCGAAATACTGCCACCGGAGTAGGTAAAATTGGCATCTTCAAAAGAATAATCACCAACAATCGAAATAGCAGAAGTTTTCAATTCTCCATTTGAAATTGTAAATTTCGCCCCCCCCTGAACATTTATCGATTTAACACTTATATCATCACTATCAGAAATCACTGGATAATTATTACATCCATAATTAATCTTTACCTCATACCCTTGCATGGTCTTTAAATTTTCGTTCGTCCAGCCTGTAGGTAAACCTGTCCAATTAGCAGTATTCGCCCATGAAGAACTAGTTTCTCCTGTCCATGTGGGAACATTATGATACCAAGAGAGGACATCAAGAATAAGTCCACTACCATCTGGCACATAAAAAGTTACAGTAAACCCTCCATTATAATCATCATCAACAGTATCATCGGTTCTTAATTCATAGACATTCTCAACATTATCTTTATTTGTTACAAAATTAAATAAACCTGTCTCCAAGCTGACATTCCCTATTTGAAAGTTTCCATTTGAAAGTTCAACTTTATAGGGAAAAGCAATATTACTCCAAGGAGTCTGATTATTATCTCTTCCGGCTCTCATGGTTATTTTTATATTTTGAGATGGAAATGAGTTCTTTCCATTATCGCTTACATTATAATACGTAGGGGAATTTGAAGTCTTTATAGACAATCCTGCCGAGGTGTCATAATTAATTGTCTTTATTTTATTACCATTTCCAACCCAACTAATATTTGCACCCGACCCAGGAATCTTAAGAATGCCAGCGCCATTAAATGTCATTCCTCCTGAAACACCATCACCATATAGGGTTGACATCGAAAGTTCAGCTCCCTCATTTATTGTACAAACATGTGTTCCTGTATTAGGATAATCAAATGTCGCACATTCAACTTCTCCAGAAACAAGAACTATCGTTGTATCAACATTATTACTTCCTACGACTATTTGTTTTTTTGCATCAAGTTTACCCTCTTTCAATTCAAGTCTTATAGATGAATTTTTCTGCAAAAAACTTAAACTCTGATTTTCATCAACAGTAATTGTTCCGCTATTTTGAGAAACAAGTTTTTCTCTCACGCAAAGGTTTCCATTGCCACTGATATTTAAATTACCAAGAGCCATCAAGGTTCCTATTTCCAATGAGGTTGATTCATTAAGATAATTTGTAATTGTTCCATTAGGAGAAAAAACCAAAGAACCGGCACCAGCATTAAAACTTGTTTCTGAACATATATATAAATCTTTTATATATACTGTTTCATCAGTATTCAAAATAGGATAATGCTCTCTACCACTAGGAATTTCTACTGACACATTTGAAAGTTTTGTATAATCAGAAAGTGTCTGTATATTCCAATTGTTTTTATTATTCCAATTTGTATCTTCTTTTCCATACCATTGCAACGAAGTTACATCAGAATAATACTTTTTAAGTTCGGTATTAATGGGAAGGTTTTTTATTGTATTTGAGACAGTTCCTATAATTATATTCTGCCCAGATATACGATCTGCCTCAAAGGAAAAATAATCTCGCTCTAAATAATCATTTATAGAAATTGAGCCAGCCTCAGATGAAGAATCTGCAGACACATTTGCAATCAAATTTTCAATAATAAGTGTACCAGAACCTTTTACAAAAAAAGAACAATTGAGATTCAATTTATTCTGCACACCATACATTAACGTTTTTATAGTTACTACGTTATCATTTAAATTTATTATAACCTTACCTATCTTCCAATAATCAGTTACTGTATAGTCTCCTACAATGTTGACAATATAGGCATCATTGTCACTATCACTTGATAAATGACTATCCTTACCAGATTTTACCCAGTTTATATCTCCCCACGCTCCAGCCCCAATGCATAGCAAAATCACCGCCATGCACGCAACATGACGGAACAAGCGAGAAAATGGAAATTGCCGGAAAGGTCGACAGCTCTGCATAATTAAGATGATAATCCTACTCTTCCATTATCGGCTTAAAATGCAATTCAGACAATAAAAAAAGCAGCCGCCCAAAAGCAACTGCTTTATAAATCAATCCTGTAGCGGAGCCAACTAAGCACATCAGCCGCTTACGCCTCTGGTTGTGCTAGGAAATTATCTCACACATAGGTTCTGCTAGTTAGCAGAACCTACGAGGCACATGCGTCGCTGCGCTCCGCGCTGCAAGCAGCCCACTCTGCTCGTGGAAAAACTGCTTCGCAGTTTTCAGATTCAAGCATTGCTTGAATCTGTGTGCTTAGTTGGCAGAGCCAACTAAGCACATCCACTCGGCTTCGGCGCACAATGTGTCGCCTACGTAGGCTTTGCCGGCCTGCTTAAGCATCTTCGGACTTGTGCGAAGATATGTTATTTCCATACGCACCTTGTCGCCGGGGCGCACCTGATTGCGGAATTTTACTTTATCCAAAGTTGCAAAAAAGAAAAGTCCGTCAGCTGGAACTATGCCACTGTAGCGCAATGCCGCTCCACCCGCCTGAGCCATCGTCTCACACAGGATTACGCCAGGAACTACAGGATATTCCGGAAAGTGTCCTTTAAAAAAGAATTCATTCTCTGTAAAGGTATGCTCGCAAACACAGCCCTTGTCGTCCGCGCTGATGATTGCATCCACGAACAAAAACGGTTCGCGGTGTGGCAAAAGTGATTTAATATCTGTGGTCAATGCCATTTTTTTTCTCCACGTTCTCAAATATATCGCGCCTCATAAAGAAGCGTTTAAATCATACCCGATTATACCGGGAAAAACAACAGACCTAGCCGTTTACCCATGGAAATCAATTTTTAGAGTATAGGTATAAAAAAAATAGCTTACAGTCGAAGTTCATCCTTCAAAACCGCAAGCTAGCTTGCTACACGCATTTTTGCCTTGGAACTTATAAAGTTTGCCGCTTACGCGGCAACAAAAATGGGTGTTTTTGAAGTCTGCAACTTCTCCTTCGCGCTATTTTTTATGCATCTTCCTATAAAATTGATTTCCGCGCCGTTTACCGTTTGCAGCCCGTACAATCCTCTTTTCCGCAGCCACACCCACAGCCGCCGCTTTTCCGGCGTTTTACAATGCTGCGGACAGCACAGGCAAGGGCAATCACGATTACAGTAACGGCAATCACATTCACAATCATCATGCGGCTCCCAAAAGAATTCCAATAAAACGAACCAAAAGCGCGCAAAGCCATGCCACCGCACACTGCCCAACCACAACGCCGAACGCCCATTTTGCGCCAAGCTCACGCTTTACGGCTGCAACGGCGGCAACGCACGGCGTATAAAGCAGGCTGAACACCAAAAGGCTCGCTGCCGTAAGCGGCGAAAGAATCGCGTCCACGCCGCCGGCAAACAGAATTTCCAGCGTAGAAACAACGCTTTCCTTTGCCATAAAGCCGCTTACCAGCGCCACGGAAATCTGCCACTGCCCAAGCCCCGCCGGAGCCATAATCGGCGCAATCAGCCGAGCGACGGAGGCAAGAATGCTCATTTCTGCGTCATCAACAAGCTGCATCTTCCAGTTAAAACTTTGCAGGAACCACACCACAATCGTCGCAACAAAAATCACCGTAAAGGCACGCTGCAAAAAGTCCTTTGCCTTTTCCCACAAAAGCTGCGCCGTATTCTGCAAGCCCGGCAGACGATAATTCGGAAGCTCCATCACAAACGGAACCGCCTCCCCCTTGAACAAAGTCTTTCTGTATAAAAATGCCGCGCAAATTCCCACAAGAATTCCCATAAGATACAAGCCCGTCATAATCAGACCAGCGTGCTCAGGGAAGAACGCGCTCACAAAGAACGCATAAATCGGAAGTTTTGCCGTACAGCTCATGAACGGCGTAAGCAGAATGGTCATGCGACGGTCGCGCTCACTGGGCAAAGTCCGCGTTGCCATAACAGCAGGAACAGAGCAGCCAAAGCCAATCAAAAGAGGCACAATACTTCTTCCTGAAAGCCCTATTTTTCGCAAAAGCTTGTCCATAAAAAACGCAACGCGCGCAATGTAGCCGGAATCCTCCAGCATGGAAAGAAAGAAAAACAACGTCACTATAATCGGCAGGAACGAAAGCACGCTTCCAACGCCGGCAAAAATTCCGTCGATTATAAGACCGTGAAGAACCTCGTTCATTCCAACGCTTGTAAGGGCGGCATCCGCAAGTTCCGTAACTTTGTCAATTCCGCCTTCAAGCAGCTCCTGAAGCCATGCGCCAATCACATTGAACGTAAGGTAGAACACAAGCGCCATAATGCCAACAAACGCCGGAATCGCAGTCCATTTTCCGGTAAGAATGCGGTCAAGCCGCTGGCTGCGCTCACGTTCCTTGCTTTCCTTGGGGCGCTTTACGGTCGCATCGCAGAGCCGGTAAATAAAAGAATACCGCATGTCGGCAATGGCGGCACTTCGGTCAAGAGAGCGCTCCGCTTCCATCTGCAACGAAATATGCTCAAGCATTTCCTTCTCGTTCACATCAAGTTCTAGCTTGTACAGAATCAGTTTGTCGCCTTCAAGCAACTTGCTTGCCGCAAAACGCACCGGAATTCCAGCCTTCTCAGCATGATCTTCAATCAAATGAACGATTCCATGCAGAGCCCGGTGAACTGCTCCGCCGTTTGCAGTCTTATCGCAAAAATCCTGTCTCAGCGGCGGCTCCTGAAATTTTGCCACATGAACAGCATGCTCCACCAACTCCTCAATTCCCTGGTTTTTCTTTGCAGAAATAGGTACCACCGGCACACCAAGGATTGACTCCATCTTATTCACGTCAATTGAACCGCCGTTCGCAGCAACCTCGTCCATCATGTTCAGCGCAATGACCATCGGAATATTCAGCTCCAAAAGCTGCATCGTAAGGTAAAGATTCCGCTCTATGTTGGTTGCGTCCACAATATTGATTATGGCATGAGGCTTTTCCTCAAGAACAAAGTTGCGCGAAATAAGTTCCTCGCTCGAATATGGCGACATTGAGTAAATGCCCGGAAGATCCGTGATGAGCGTATTCTCATGAGCGCGGATTGCCCCGGACTTTCTGTCCACCGTAACGCCTGGAAAATTGCCCACATGCTGATTTGAACCGGTAAGCTTATTAAACAGCGTCGTCTTTCCGCTGTTCTGATTTCCCACCAGAGCAAATGTAAGCACTGTTCCTTCTGCAAGCGGGGCTCCGTCTCCCTTTGCATGGAACTTACCGCCCTCGCCCAAGCCCGGATGCAAGCCATTTGCCTCATTTTGCCCGGTGATTGCTGCATTCCGAGCGATGACAGAGCCTGCCTGTCCTGAGCTCTGTCGCACAGAAGGTTGCGCAAGCAGGGGCGAAATCGCAGCCTCCTCTGACTCAAAAACTGGAGCAACCTCAATCCTTTCCGCGTCCGTCTTACGCAGTGTAAGCTCATATCCGTGCAGCCGGAATTCCATAGGATCTCCAAGCGGCGCATACTTAACAAAAGTTATCTCCGCTCCCGGAATAATTCCCATATCCAAAAAATGTTGCCTAAGCTCGCCGTTTCCGCCCAGCCGCTCAACCCGAACGCTCTGCCCAATCTGAATCTCGTTTAAAGTCATACTTCCCAAAAATCCTTACTGATAAGGTAGCAAACACTAACACACTTTTCAACAGAACAAAAAAAAAAACGGCTTTCCGCACGCAAATCATGCAGAAAGCCGCCTTTCAGTTTTTTGCAAGTCGGTTATTCAGATTGCCCGCCCTTGCAAAATTCGTTCATTTCACCTTCTTCAGAATGATGGCTCCGTTATGACCACCAAAGCCAAATGTTGCGCTCATTGCAGCATCAATGTTGCCCGGAACACCCTTGTTAGGAGTGTAGTCCAAGTCACAACCGCCTTCCACGTCCTGCTCGTCAAGGTTGATTGTCGCAGGGAAGAAGCTGTCGTTTATAGCCTTAACGCAAACCATAGCCTCAATGGCACCAGTAGCACCAAGACAGTGACCGTGCATTGACTTTGTAGAAGAAATCTTGAGCTTTCTTGCGTTTTCCTCGCCAAAGGCAAGCTTAATCATGTTCGTTTCGCTCGGGTCGTTGATGTGAGTTGAGGTACCGTGAGCGTTGTAATACTGAATCTCGCTCGGATCCATTCCGGCATCCTTAAGGGCACGAGTCATGCACTTTGAGCCGCAAACTCCGTCCGGATTAGGCGAAGTAAGGTGGTAACCGTCGCAAGAAGCGCCATAACCGGCAACCTCAGCGTAAATCTTTGCTCCACGAGCCTTAGCATGCTCATATTCCTCAAAAATAAGGATTGCAGAACCTTCGCCCATAACAAAGCCATTGCGGTTCTTGTCAAACGGACGGCTTGCCTTTGTCGGATCCTCGTCAAAACCAGTGGAAAGCGCATGCAGCACCTCAAAAGAAACGATTGCATAACCGTTAATCGTAGACTCAGTACCACCAGTCATACAAACATCAAGGCGGCCAGAACGAACCATGTCAAAAGCAACGCCCATAGCATCAGTACCGCTCGAACAAGCCGTAGCAACAGACTCAACCGGACCGTGCAAGCCATAAGTTATGGCAATGTTTCCGCCGGCCTCATTAGGAATAAGCTTTGGAATAGTCATCGGAGCCGTCTTAGTGCATTCACTCTTAAAATAACCGCGGGCACCTTCCTCAGTAATCTCAAAACCACCGATTCCAACACCAAGAATACAACCAGTCTCGTCAAGAACCTCGGCATTTCCTTCAAGCCCAGAATCCTTCAAAGCCTGACCAGCAGCCGCAACCGCAAACTGACTGAACCGAGCCATATTGCGCGCATTTTTCGGATCCATAAAGTCACCGGCGTTAAAGTTCTTTACCTCAGCCGCATAGTGAACCTTGTTTTTAGTCGCATCAAAATGAGTGATTGGAGCAATTCCGCTTTTTCCAGCCTTAATGCCGTTCCAGAATTCCTCAACGCTATTTCCAAGCGGAGTAATAGCACCCATTCCAGTAATCACAACTCGTCGTTTTTCCATCGTTTTTTCCTTTATATAAATGTTTTTCGCAGTATTCTTATCATTCAAGTCGGGGGAAGTCTCCCCCTCGGCTCAAAGTAAACGGTTATTTCGACAAGCTCAATCACCGTTCATTTTCGCCTACCCCCTCCAGCGGGGGCACCCCGCAACGCCCCGTTCGGCTCCGCCTCTACCGGTGGTTGAGCCTAGCGAAACCACACGTTCCCTCGTTTTTTAACGGATTTCCTATTTTAGGCACCTCGATAAATCTCGGTAAGCTCCGTTCGCTTCGCCTCACTACCGAGTTTGCTACGCAAACTCGCACAGGCATCTGCCCACTTCGATTCTAGGCACCCATTCCGCCGTCAACGCCCAGAACCTGACCTGTCACATAGCTTGACATGTCGCTGGCAAGGAACAAGGCGGCATTCGCTATGTCCTCGGGCTTTCCGCCGCGCTTCAGCGGAACGGCTTCTATCATTGCCTGCTTCAAATCTTCCTTAAGAACGGCAGTCATGTCCGTCTCAATAAAGCCCGGCGCAATGCAGTTCACGCGGATTCCGCGCGCACCCACTTCCTTTGCAAGGCTCTTTGAGTAGGCAATCAAACCACCCTTTGAAGCAGCATAGTTCACCTGGCCGCCCTGACCATGAACGCCCACGATTGAGCTCATGTTGATTATTGAGCCAGTCCTAGCCTTCAGCATCGCATTTGAGACAATCTGAGTAACAACGAAAGTACCCGTAAGGTTCACGTTCAGAACGTCCTGCCAGTCTTCCATCTTCATCCTAAAGCTCAAGCCGTCGCGGGTAATGCCGGCATTGTTCACAAGAACGTCAAAGTTACCTGCTTCTGCAAGGGCTCCCTTCACAACTTCCGTAAGCTGAGCGGCATCCCCTACATTCGCACAAACCTCATGAAAACTAGTTCCATTCTCAGAAGCGAATGTCTCAAGCTCAGGCTTTGCAGCGCTCGGTTTTGAGCACAAGCCCCACACTTCAGCACCGTTGGCCAAAAAAACTTCAACTATCTTTCGCCCAATGCCACGGCTGGAACCTGTGACAAGCGCTTTTTTTCCTTTCAACAAATCCATTCTTTTTTCCTTTATATATTTTTCAGAAGGTTATTTTACAAGCTCATCAAGGCTTTCTACCGAGTTAACCGAAACGCAGCTGTACTTTGCAGCATAATCAGTCTTTGCCCACAAACCGGCAAGAACCTTTCCAACGCCAGGCTCAACCAGAACCCATTCATCACCGTCTTTTTCCATCAAATCGTTAAGAACCTTCTCCTCATCAGTCCAGCGAACAGGGTTTGTAAGATGAAGCACGGCATTCTTCTTGATTTCTTCTCCGTCAGTTGCTTCTTTACCAGTCACATTGCTGAACAAAGTTTTTGAAGGATTGTTGAACTTAACGCCAGCAATTGCCTTTTCAAAATTATCGGCAGCTTCCTGCATCAGCGGACTGTGGAACGGACCTGCAACAGCAAGGCGCAATGCACGGCGGGCACCAGCTTCCTTTGCCTTTGCCTCAACTTCCGTAAGAGCATCAAAAGTTCCGCTCACTACAGTCTGAACGGAACTGTTCAAGTTTGCGGCATAAGCATCTTTGATTCCGGAACAAATGTCCTTTACCTGATCCGGACCAAGGCCAATTACGGCAGTCATACCAGGAGCATGACCTTCGTTAGCCTTTGCAATATTCTCACAAGTATTCTGCATGATAACGCCGCGCTCACGAACAACCTTAATCACATCCTCAAAAGAAAGAACGCCAGAAGCGTAAAGTGCAGGGAATTCACCCAAAGAAAATCCCATGGCAGCGCTAGGAGTAATGCCCTTAGTTTCCAGAACCTTCATCACGGCAATAGAAGCAGTCGTAATTGCAAGCTGGCTGTTGTCACTGCGGCTCAGAACAGCCTGATCCGATTCCCAAAGAAGCTTAGGCATATCAACGCCTGTAATTTTCGTAACATCATCAACAACCTTGCGTGCTTCAGGATATGCATCGCAAAGATCCTTTATCATTCCAGGAACCTGAGCACCCTGACCAGGGAAAAGAAAAGCATACTTCTTAGACATAATTACCTCGTTTTCAAAATGACATTTTTTTATTTTTTGTCATTCTTTATGTATTCTAACAGAATTCTTTTCATACAGTCAAGTTTAAAAAATATCACTTTTTTGTAACCAGTTCTTTGATTCTGTGTTGTTATATATGAAAGCGATTAATAATAAAGACACCCAACCGAGAGCCGCCAGTTTCCTCCTTTTTCTGGCGGCTCTTTTTTTGTCAGAACGTAATGATTTCCTCGTATACCTGAATCGCGTAGGCATCGGTCATGCCGCTTATGTATTCCACCACGCATTTTTCAAAGCTGTCGCGTTCCTCAATATTAAAAATTGCCGATGTGTTGTAGCGGAGCAGTTTTTTTCTATCCATACGATGTCCGTTCGCCGCAATCGGCAGATAATTTGAGTATTTTATAAGCCAATCCACAAAAGTTTTTGAAAGGTTTGGATAATAGCGCAACGCCTGCCCCGCGCGTCCGTTCAGAACATATTCGTATGAGCGCATAAGCGTGCGGTATATCGTCTGAATCACACTGCTCGCATAAACCGTAAATTCCTTAAGCCGCCAATGATTATAAATATGGGCAAAATTGAATTTTTTAAGCTCAATTATAAAGCGGAAATATTCGTCGCTGAAGCACAAGCCCTTTTCCGGAGTGGACTGCTCGCACAAGTCAACAATCATATCGTTTATCAGCACGGTCGTATTCACCGCCTTACCGCTGCGAAACGCATGTGCGCCCTTGCTGTTCAAGGTAGACGCAACAATCTCGCGGATATGTCGGTACGCGCCCATATCCAGAATATGATACAAGCGCGCGTCCTCAATGTCGCGCCCAAGATAGGCAATTTTGTCCGCAATTTTTACGACACAGCCTTCCCATGTGAACGGCTGAATGATTCCCGGGCGTTTAATCGAATACAAATCAATCGCATCCTCACGTGGCTTAATTCCCTGCTGGTCAATTTCCCCACAATGGCAAATCAGCCCATCCCTAACGGCATACGTCAGATTCAGCGGTTGCTCAATCGCATCAGGATCCGGCAAAGTCTCAATATAATCCGCAAAAAAAAGACTGTTCCGCTCATGCCAAAATTTCTTAGGCGCATTATGACCTTCCTTCTGCTCCATAAGGCTATTCAAGCAGTCCTCTCCATGATGCCCAAACGGAGCATGCCCAATGTCATGTCCCAGCGCAATGGCCTCAGCAAGCTGCTCATTTAACCCCAGATATTTTGCTATCGTCTTAGAAACAGACGCCACGTGCATCACATGCTCCATGCGCGTGCAAACATGGTCATTGTGAGTGGCGTAAAAAACCTGCGTTTTGTGCTTCAAGCGTCTGAACGCCTGACAATGCAGGATGCGCGTATAATCGCGCTCAAATTCAGAGCGGATTTCGTTGCGTGAATACAACTGAATCTCACGCTTTATTGCCGCCGCCCATTTTGGACTGTTTTCATCCACGCGGACACTCTTAAAAGAATCCTTCATATCTATACCTCAAGAACAGCGCGAAGCTCCCGTTTATGCTCCGCCGGAACTCTGAAGCTTTCCACTGCCTTCTGAACGGTCTTTTTCATACACCAATCGTCCAAGCATCGGTCGCGCACATAAGGAAACGCCGCGGCCCATTGCTTTGCAAGTGCAGTCGCAAAAAACCAACTTATCATCATATTCACATAATATTCGCTGCTTCTGATTTTCGCAACTTTCGCAAGAATTTCATCAAAAAAAGCATCATCTAAAAAATAATCCATAAGACATTTTATTCCAAAACGAACCGAATACGTCCTTCCGCTCTGCATCCAACGTTCTGCATACGGAAGCAAAAGTTCGCGTTTCTTCTTAAAACAGCGCGGAATCATCTGATCGCAGGTTGCCCAGTTGTTCACGAATGGCAAAAAGCGCTCAACCTCTGCAACACAGGCAGAAAAATCCGGTATGAGCGAAATAATAAAAGCATGTAGTTGATTTTCCTCAAAAAAAACGTGTGGAGTATCCCTTAAAAATTCCGAATAAGAATCGGAACGATATATATCCTTTGCAAATTCCCTCAAAACAGGCGTCTTAATTCCCAAAAAATCCTGCTCAATTCCAGGCACAAGCTTACTTGTAAAACCCGCCATACGCACATCCGCAAAAGAGCAAAGATAATCTCGAATCTGCAAAACCGTCATAGAATTTTCCATAATTTTTATTCAGGATTTCACAAGCGCAAATTCCGCAGGATGCCCGCAGTCCGTCCGGGAAGAGGATACCGTAATCCTTCCCGCATCATATGTAGCGCACCGCCGCGCCGTTCCCGTCCACCACGCCCCCTGTAATCCCGGATGCCGGCAAAAGTGCGGGCATGGATGCGGAAAGACCGTGCGGGCAAAAAAAATCCTGGCAGCTACCTACTTTCCCGCCACGAAGGCAGTATCATCGGCGTAAGAGAGCTTGACTTCCGTGTTCGGTATGGGAACGGGTATTGCCTCTCCACTGTGGCCACCAGGAATAATTCCTTATCATCAGTCGCCTCCGTACGTCGCCCGCCCTGATGCGGGGGCCGCCCGGAGGCCCGGAGCCTGCGCGCTGCGCGCGGAATCAATAATATGGTCAAGCCTCACGGCTTATTAGTACTGCTCGGCTGAACGCCTCGCGGCGCTTGTACCTGCAACCTATCGACCTGGTAGTGTCCCAGGAGCCTTCAGGGGGATCGAATCCCCGGGGAAGTCTTATCTTGAGGTGGGCTTCCCGCTTAGATGCTTTCAGCGGTTATCCCTTCCGAACTTAGATACCCAGCACTTACCCTTGGCAGGATAACTGGTAAACCAGAGGTTCGTCCACTTCGGTCCTCTCGTACTAAAAGCAGCTCCTCTCAAACTTCCAGCGCCCATAACAGATAGGGACCGAACTGTCTCGCGACGTTCTGAACCCAGCTCACG
>CAKZZR010000008.1 GCA_937885475.1 uncultured Treponema sp. | reverse complement strand
TAGCACGCGAGCGTGCGGTTTTGAAAGACGAAACTCGACTGAAAGCTATTTTTTTTACTACCTATACATCAAAAATTGATTTCCCCGGTCATGAGTTCCCCGGTTCTCTTATCGTCCGTAGCGGGCGGGTTTTTCTTCTGCAACGGACACGCGGATTTTGCGACCGTCAAGCATGGTGCCGTTCAGGGCGCGGATGGCGTTGAATGCCGCGTCGTCATCCGGCATTTCGACAAATGCAAAGCCCTTGGAACTGCCTGTCTGCTTGTCCTTTATAATGGAAGCCGATACAACGGTTCCAAATTTTGCGAATTCTGAATTCAATGTGTTCTCACTGGTAGAAAAACTGAGGTTTCCTATGTAAATGCGTTTCATGCCTTCATTGTACTGCTTTTTGATTTTGCGATAAAGGGGGAGTTGTGCTATAGTTTTTGTATGATTGACTGGAAAGAGTTCGCCAGGTTCATTGCGCCAGACTGCCCACGCTGTGATTTTATCGTCTCGTATCTTGAAAAACGCGGCGTTCATGCCGTGGTACTTCCTATAGAAGATAAAAAGCACATCTACGTAGTGTTTCCAAAGGAATGCTACAATCCCGCGTTTACAATAAAAACGGTGGTTGCCCATTATGACCGCTTTGAGGGAAGTCCCGGCGCGAACGACAACAGCTCGTCCGTCTTTGCGCTCATGGACTGGGCGGTGCGCTTGCAGCGCTCTGGCAGGGCGCACAATGTTCGCCTTATTTTTACTGACGGCGAGGAGATGTGCGGCTCTTCCGGCGCGGCGGGCGGCAAAGGGGAGGCTGTTGCCATCGGCGCGACAGTGGCAAGCGGTGCGCCTGCTGCTAGTTCCGGCGCGGCAACGGTCAGCGCTCAGGGCGCGTTTGGGCTTGCAAGCGTGTTCCGCCGCCTTGGCATTACCGACGACGACGTGTTCGTGTTTGACTGCGTGGGTCGCGGCACGATTCCGGTTCTTGGGCGAAGCACCCTTGGCAAAGGAATTTCCACACGCTTTAAAAAGCGCTTTGCCGCCCTGCAAGCCCGCACGGAGCAGGTTCTGCGTGCGGCAAGCGGCGGCGTGTTCGTGAATCTTCCGGTTTCCTACAGCGACAATGCCGGTTTTTTAGCCTGCGGAATTCCTGCGGTTGCGGTAACGCTGCTTCCGGCGGACGAGGCGCATAAATATATGTTCGATTTGGTTCAGGTTCCGGTGCTGGAAGCCTTTGTGATGAACAGACCTGTGCCGGACTGCTTTGACCGCGCCAAGCTTGCGGCAATGCTTCCTGAAACATGGCGGCGCTTTCATACGGTGAACGACGACATCGCCTCTCTTACCGAAGAAAGTTTTGCCCTAATGGAGCGCATTCTGCATGGCTTGGCAGATCTGCGCACGTATTCCGCTTAGCGGGAACGAAAGCATTCCCGCATAAAAAAGCCTGCCGTTCGTGCGGCGGGGTTCGTTCATTCCCAGCCGAATGTTGCCGGCGGCTTGTTCGTTGCGTCAAAATAAACGGCGTCAACAAATTCAAGGGCGGCAATCTGGCGCAGAATGGAATCAAGCACTTCTTTTTCAATCCATGCAAAGCGTGCAGTCATAACGTCTTCTGAGCAGACAGGGCGCAGCACGAAGCTTGCGTGTCCTTTCTGGCTTGCGTATGGCAGGTCTATCGTAAGATGCTGGAAAATTTTGTTGTACCAGCCGCTTTTGTGCAGCTCGGTAAGCACTATGTTGTCAACCTCTCGCAGCTGGTCAAGGCGTTCCTTGTCGCAGTAGCCTTCCAAAAGCTTCATGTCCTCGTCCTTTACCGCTGGATTCTGATACAGTTTTATGACGGTGCGGTTCAGGTAGCGCGCGCTGTTTGTGATTGCGCTTGAAGCTGCCTCAATCTTTTCGCGGAGCTTAGGCAGATGATAGAAGCCGTTTCCTTCGTCCTTGAACGTAAGCACTGCCGGAAAACGGTAGGTGCGGAAGTCTCCCTGAACGCCAACCGAGCGCACCGGAAGCACGGAACGCTTTAGGCTCTGCGCGCAATGCTCGCAGAACTGCGTGAACTGCACGGCATCAAGTTCCTTCTGAGCCGCCGCAAGCTCCTCGTCGTCCTTTGCCGTCCAGCTTTTTCCGTCGTTGCAGAGTACGTTTATGGAAAGACCTGGCCCCGGGAACGGATGCCGCATCACAAGTTCGTCGCTAAGCCCCAGTTTTTTGCCGATGGCGCGCACCTCATCCTTGTACAGCTCGCGGATTGGTTCAATAATCAGTCCTTTTGCAATCAGCTCCTGAATTCCCTGAACGCGGTTGTGGTGCGTCTTTATGGTATTGGAATTTTTTGTTCCGCCTGACTCGATGATGTCCGGGTACAGGGTTCCCTGCGCCAAAAGCCACTGATTTTCGTCAAGGTGCTGCTTTGCAACTACTTCATTCCGCACGGTGATGAAGTTCTCGCCGACCGCCATGCGCTTTTTCTGCGGGTCAGTCAGTCCGGCGATTGCCTTGAGGAAGCTTTCTGACGCGTCTTCTACGATGAAATTGTTGAAGCCGAATTTATGGTATGCTTCGGCAACGTTTGCGCTCTCGTTCTTACGCATGAAGCCGTTGTCGATATGAAGTCCAAGCACGCGCTCCTGTCCAAGCGCCTTGTTCAAAAGCGCGAAGGTAATGGTTGAGTCCACTCCGCCGGAAAGGAACAGCAGGACGTTCCTGTTGCCCGCCTGCGCCTTTATGCCGTCAAGAATAATCTGAAGCACGGTGTCCTGGCTCCAATTCTGCTCCATGCCGCAGTATTTTGCAAAGTTGCTGAAAATCCTGTCGCCGCAGGGCGTGTCCTTTACCTCGCAGTGGCATTGCAGGCTGAACCGCTTTTTGCTCAGGTTCTGAAGCGCGGCATACGGACAGTCCTTTGTGCTTCCTATAATCTCAAAGCCGTCTCCAGGGGTCAGAACCCCGTCCTGGT
>CAKZZR010000007.1 GCA_937885475.1 uncultured Treponema sp. | reverse complement strand
CAGATTCTTCTGCAGGTTCACGACGAGCTGATTTTTGAATGCCCCGATGACCCCGCCGTAATCGAAGAAACCGTAGCGCTCATAAAGGAGCGCATGGAAAACGCCGTGCAGCTTTCTATTCCGCTGAGGGTTTCCATTGAAACCGGCAAAAACTGGGGAGAATTCCATTGATTCTTTGTGTTACAGGACCTATGGCGGCGGGCAAAAATTACGTTTCCGCACTGTTTGAGGCGCGCGGCTTTTTTTGCATTGACGCAGACCGCCTTGTGCATGAGGTGGTGCGCTCGGCAGAAGGCACAATTCTAAGCGCATTCCGCGATGACGCACAAAAGGAAGGCATAACGCTTACAAACGAGGACGGGTCTCTGAACCGCCGCGCGTTGGGCGCGCTCATCTTTCCTCATCCGGAACTGCTTGCCCGTCAGGAAGCCATCGTCTACCCTCTAGTCATTCAAAAAACAAGGGAACTGATTGCGCAAAACCCCGGGAAGCATATCATTCTGAACGCCACTGTACTGTACAAAACGCCGGAACTGCTTGCCCTCTGCTCAAAAATCCTGTTTGTAACCGCTCCATGCCTAACCCGCCTTAAGCGCGCCCTTAAACGTGACAAAATGCCGCTTAGTCACATCCTCGCCCGCTTCCGCGCCCAGCGCCCGCTCCTTGCAGAATATAAAAAGACCGGCATTCCGCTTCTAGTCATAAAGAACAGCGGGAACAAAAAACGCGTCGAACAAGCGATTGAAGCCGAGATAGAATCAACCCCTCCGCGCGAATGAAAATGTGCATAAAAAAAGCAGAAAACCTGAAACTAGATTTTCTGCTTTATAATCGATAGTTCCTAGGGGAATCGAAGGGCTCCACTCGCGCACGTCCTGCGCGCTCCCTACGCCCCGCCTACGTTCGCTGCCGGCGGCATCCATGCCGCCTTTTCGCCTTCGGCGCGCTCACTCCGTGGTTCGATTCATGTCTTGTGCATAAAAAAAGCAGAAACCCTGAAATCAGAATTTCTGCCTTATAACTGATAGTTCCTAGGGGAATCGAACCCCTGTTAGCGGAATGAGAATCCGCTGTACTAGCCGTTATACGAAGGAACCATAATGAATAAGGCTGAACGCTCGCTCAGCCTTATATTCCCCAAGGAGGATTCGAACCCCCACAGTCAGAACCAGAATCTGAAGTGCTACCATTACACAATCGGGGAATGCAATGTTCCATTACTATAAAGATTTGAATGGGTTTTGTCAATGGCACAGCCCTTGTTTTACAAAGTTTTTTGGAACTTCTTTTGCAAGGACGGACAGTCAGTTTTTGAGAACAGAATCCACAAGGCGCTTGAAGTCGTCGTCAACCTTAACACCGGAAACAACAAGGTCGCCGGCAATGCTGAATACGCCGTCCTCGTTTTGCACGATTGCATCCGGCGCAAGATCCGAAACGGTTTTGTCATTCGCAGCAAATGTAGTGAACATAAAATCTTCCTCACTTCCTGAAATTTCTTCCAATTCCTCTATGTCGTCATTTTCCTCTGGAGCATTCGGCAAGGAAATTCCAAGTATATTCCCATTATCGGCAGGCAGCGAAGAAGGATTATCATTTTCGTTCTGTATTTCAAAAAGTGAATCCAGCGGATAGACCACAAAATTGTCGGAAACGTCATTGTTTTCAGGGCGAGGGGCTTTTTCGTACAAGGGCGCAGGGTCGCCAATTACAAGAGGCTCAGTTCCCTCAAACTGAGAGATGTCGTTTCGGGGAGTGGTAACGATGAGCGGCACTGAATCGTCAATGAACGTGTCTACAGAAACAAGCTTAGACTCGTCGAGGATTTTTTTATCGTTCACGTGGGAATCAAGGCGGATTCGCTCGGTATCCTTTGAAAGCACTTCCTTTTCTGTCTGAAGGAATTCCTCAAAGAAATCATCAGGAATCGGAGATTCGCGTCTTTCTTCTGTTGTGTCGATACCAAAGCCGTACATTTCTTCAATAATAGTACCGTCAGAATTGCCATCCGTCAAATGCTCGGACGCGGAATTCTGCATATCCGACGACTTTATGGAAGAAGAATCTTCCGTGGCAGCGACAATCTGCGAAACAGTGGGTAACGGAACTACGGCATCCATAGGCTCTGCTTCCGGAGATGTATTTTCCACATCGTCCAAAGCCACCGCTTCAACGTCGTCAGCATCATCGGCAGTGCTGGTCAGTTCTACATCGTCAAGTGTCTCCGCATCGTCAACAGGTTCTGCATCGCCCAAAAATTCCTCATCGCTGACAGGCAAAACCTCATCAACGGCTTCTGCATCCTCTGCAACTTCCTCAAGCGGCTCAATCTCATCGATTTGTTCTGCGTCAGTCAGCTCTTCTATTGGCTCTGCGTCCAAAAGTTCTTCCGCGTCAGCCACTTCAGAAAGCTCTTCCACAGGCTCTGCGTCCAGGATTTTTTCTTCGTCTTCAACCTCGCCAATTTCTTCCACCGGCTCGACGCCACCCACATCTTCCAAAGGCACCGCGTCCGCAACGTCGCCATCAGCCAATGCGTCCTCGCCCACAACAGGAGAACCGCTCTGCGCAGCGGCAAAAACGGCGTTTATTTTTTCCTGCGTTTCCCTGCTTACTTGCGGCTGCTCCTCATGCGAAGCCTGATGCGCGGCATTCTCAAGAATTTTCTTTACCTTTGGATTCTGGCGCGACGGGAACTGAGTAACAGCCTGTACGCGCAGGTTGCTTGTCGCAACGGCTTCCTCAAACATGCGGCGTATTTCCGTCATGTCGTCAGCAGAAAGCCCCTGCAAATTCAAGTTGTTCGAACCAGAAAGAATGTTGATTATGTCGTTCCAGCTCTGATTCAAGATGATGCTCAGGTCGTCGCCGTATTTTTTTCCGCGCAGACCAAGACTTTTCTTGATTTTTGCCGTGAGCGCGTCCTTCTGAACCTCAATCAGCGCGGCAACCTTGGTGCGGTCAACGTTTTTCTCAAAGTATTCGTTCAAAAGTCCAATCTGAACCTTTTTTATCTTCGCAAGAATCTCAACGTCGTCGTCCTTGCGCACATTGAACAGAATGACGACGATAAGGCTTACCGTAATGAACGCACAGATTAAAAGCAGAATGCGAATGTACAGCGGCATGAGCAGCATGTCTGCCGAATAAATGCCGCCCACGTTTATTTTTTGCGCCCTCGCGCTGGAAATAAGATTGAGCGAGATGTATTCGTCGTGCGCGCCAGTTTCTGCGCTCGCGTTCTCGCCGGCAGAAACGCCGCTTATGCTTACTTTTGCAGAGGAGGCAATCTCGTCAGGACCGTAGGAATGCAGGTGCCAGCGCCGCACGATTTCTGCGGCAAGCGAATTCCGCCCCACGCGCGGCATTCCGAATACAAAGCCGCCCTCGCTTCCGTCTTCAGAGGAAACTAGAGTCAATTGCTCGTTCACCGAAATAACGCGCCTTTCCAGCAAAAGATTAACAAAATCAATAGGGTTTATGTAGAAAATGACGCTGTAGGCGCGCTCATTGTTGTACAGCGGATACGAAATGATGATTCGCTGCTCGTCGCCATCAAAGACAATACGGCAGGAATTACGTTCCGCAGCGTCATCACTGAATGCAGAGACCAGCGGATACGGAATCTCCGGGCGACCGCGGTATGTGGTAAGCTCGTTGTAATTGGAATAGGTGCGAACGCCCTTTAAAAAGCGCGAATCGTCCTTGTAGGAACTGAACTGCACGCTCTTTCCGCCGTTCTCAACGATTCGCATTCCGTCAAGGGCAGGAACGTCCTCCAGCAAGCGAGAAAAGCGCCGCCCCACTTCCTTTGAAGGCTCGTTGTTAAAATAAGTAAGCACGGAATCATGGCTTAAGAAGCCGTTTTTTTCCGCGCCAAGCTGTTCGAGAATCTGCAAGATGTATTCGTTGCCGGCTTCCGCAACTGCGTCCAGATGGTCGCGAATCGACTTAAGGACGGCTGGCTCGTAAAAGTTCTTCTCAATTTTTGCGAACATTCCGAGCGAAGAAGCAAGGGTAATGCCGCTGCAGATAAGCACTGCAACAAGCAAAGCCACGGCATTCTTTACAAAAGATTTCACTACCCTTTGATTATCGGGCTAAATTTACAAAAATAAAAGAAAAATATATAGTGAAAGGAATGATTGATTTGGAAGAAGAGCAGAACCGCCGGGTGCGGGCTTTTTTGGTGGGGGAGCCGGGCAACACGCTTTCTGAACTGAAGGGACTGACAGACACGCTCGGCTTGGAGACCGCAGGAACGCTCACGCTCACCCGTCTGGAAATTCAGCCCGCCTACGGCATGGGCAAGGGTAAAGCGCAGGAAATCTGCTCGCTCGCACAAGAAGCAGAAGCCGACTGCATTATTTTTGACTTCAATCTTGAGCCCACAAAGCAGCGCAACTGGGAAAAACTTGCAAAAATCCCCTGCTTTGACCGGCAGGAGGTCATCATCCGCATTTTTGCCCAGCGCGCACAAACACGTGAAGCCGTGCTTCAGGTAGAGCTGGCGCGGCTGACATATTCCTTGCCCCGACTTGCCCATTCCTACGGCGATATGGCACGGCAGCGCGGGGGAAGCTACGGCTCCAAGGGCGCAGGCCAAACACAG
>CAKZZR010000006.1 GCA_937885475.1 uncultured Treponema sp. | reverse complement strand
GTGTGCCCAAAAGCGGCTGAAATACCGCCGTATAAAAGGACTTCAGCCGGTTGTCGCCCATAACGCGGGTTACTATAAGATAGCGTCGGTCAATGTACGCCATCGTATTCCGTATCAGCGTGAACGAAATGGGAAGCGTATAGATGACATAGCCAAACACAAGCCCCTTAGCGCCATAAAAATCAAACAGCTGATGTCCAAAAAGCCGTGTGATAAGCCCATTCCGTCCGAAGGAATAGATTATGGCAAAGCCGTATGTAATTGTCGGAAGCAGCATGGGGAACACAGCCAAAGTGCGCAGGACTTTTTTAAACGCCAGCGGAAGATTCGTAAAGGTTTCCGTGTATGCAAGGATGAAGGCAAGAAAGGTGGTTATGAGCGCACTTATGACAGAAACCTTCGTGCTGTTCCAGAAGGCCGCGCCAAGCTTGTTTCCCTCAAAAACCGTGGCAAACGCGCGGAACGTAACGCCGCGCGCGTCAGTAAAGGCATTCGTAAAAAGCAGGAATGCCGGAATCACAATAAAAAGCGCGAAGAAAATCAGAATCGCTGAAAAAATGGTATTTATCTGTTTGTTTCTCATGAAATCAACGGCTCCTGCCCTCAGGCATTGAACAGCTTATAGATGTTGTCTTTCTTTATCGTCAGCTGCTTGAGAATGAAGTCGCGAACAAAATCGCTTGCGGGTCGATTTATGATGTCGTCCGCCGTGCCGAACTGCTCAATGTTTCCTTTATTGATGATAAGCACCTTGTCGCTTATGGTAAGCGCCTCCTCCGGGTCATGCGTCACGATAATCGTCGTAAGATGAAAATCCTTTGCAATCCTTACAATCTGCTGCTTTATGGACTCCTTTATGACACCGTCCAAGGCAGAAAGCGGCTCATCAAGCAGAAGGATTTTTGGCTTCATGACCATCGTGCGGGCAAGCGCCACTCGCTGCTTCTGCCCCCCCGAAAGATTGTCGATTTTTTTGTTAAGATGCTCGCGCAAATCCAGCAGGTCGATGAGTGCATCAACTTCCTCCTGAGTTGAGCGGTCGGGATAGTTTCTAAGACCGTAGGTGATGTTCTTGTACGCATTCAGATTCGGAAAGAGCGCATAATCCTGAAAAACGATGTTAAAGCCGCGCAGTTCCATCGGGGTTGCCGTGATGTCCTCGCCGTTGTATACAATGCTTCCCGCATCCGCCTTTATGATTCCCAGAATCAGATTGAGCAGCGTCGTCTTTCCGCTGCCGGAAGAACCAAGTATTGAGACAATCTGCGCATCATCAATTGAAAGCGAGATGTCCTTGAGCACCTCTGTTCCGTCAAAGGATTTCTTTATATTGCGTAATTCGAGCATTCTATCTCCATATTGTCAATTTGTTCAAATTTAAATCAAAACCGCCGTTTAGTAAATATCAACAGCGGTTTTATGCGGAAAATTTGTTCAAAATTGAATCAGAATGTGAATGTTTTGAATGAATGACCTAGACGCCATAGCTGGAATCAATTTTTTTCAGCTCATTGAACGTGTCTATTTCGGTAAAATCGTCGAACGTGCATTCCCTGAGCGCAAGCGAGAATTCTCCCTTGCATACATCAAGCGGAACGCTGTCCCAGAATTTTTCTTTTCCTCCGGGCATCTCGTACACCTTCTGCATGCAGTCCGCAAGTTTGCGTCCATCCTCCTCCGTCCAATACGAAATTCCGACCATGCGGTATGCATTCAGACCGCCAACGCTCACGCCGGTTATGCGTCCTTTGCTCACGTATAGGCACCAGTCGTCGGTGCGCTCGCATTTTACGCCGCAATAGTTCGACTGGTACTGGTATTTTGAGATGAGCGCAGGATTTTTGATGATAAGATCCGCCTCGCAGATATAGGAATTACTGAACAAATAGCGCGCGCACATGGCGGAGCTTATATTGTTAGCCTCGTTGTACGCGGGATTCTCAAGGAATTTTATGTTCGGGTACTTATACAAAAGCTGGTCGAACTGCTCGCTCAGATATCCGCGGACAATCACAATCTCCTCTATTCCTGCGCTTACTGCCGCGTCCAGCATAGTATCTATGATGCGCGTTCCTTTTACGCGTACAAGCGGCTTAGGAGTGTTGAGCGTGATGGGAACAAGCCTGGTTCCAAAGCCCGCCGCAATAAAAATAATGCGCTTCACACGGTACAGCTCAAGCGCAGAAAGTCCTTCCGCAGTGACGATTCCGCCCTGTATGAAATGGCGCTCTTCCAATGCCGCGCACACGGAATTCACCGTGCCAATCGAATAGCCGGTGGACTTTGCAAGCTGGCGCTGGGTAAGCGGCTTTTTTGCCCGCTCCAACGCGGCAAGCACCTCAAATTCCTTTTCCTGCAACAAGCCCATCATTCGTCCACCTTATTCTCAAATTTCGTGAACGAAGGAAAGAACAGCATGTCCACGTCGCCGGTAGCGCCGTTACGTTGCTTTGCCACGATACATTTTGCTTCCTGCACAGGATTTTCCTCGTCCATAATCTTTCGGTCGCGATGAAGGAACAGAACGACATCCGCATCCTGCTCAATTGAACCGGAACCGCGCAGCTGGGCAAGGTTCGGCTCCTGGCCTTCCGCGTCGCGGGCAACCTGACAGAGCGCAATAATCGGAATATCAAGTTCACGGGCAAGCGCCTTGAGCGACTTAGAAATCTCAGAGACGTTCTCCCATGTATTCGCGCTCGGATTCTCCACGGAAATAAGACCGATGTAGTCGATGAAAATAACCTGCACATGCTGGTTCGACACCATGCGGCGTGCGCTTGCACGAAGGTCAAGCAACGGCATATTCGGAACGTCGCAGATATAGAGCGGCGCACTGTAGCATTTTCCGGCGGCATCCTGAATTTTCTGAAGATCCGGCATAGAAAGCATACCCTTTCGTATCTTGTTGCTGTGTATGCGGGAAACCTGCGAAAGCAGACGCTGACCGATGGACTGATAGCTCATTTCAAGCGAGAAAAAGCCGCATGGAATTTTCTTATCGATGGCAATTTCCTGCATCATGGAAAGCGCGAACGCCGTCTTACCGATTGACGGTCGCGCACCGATAATAATGAGCTCGGATTTTTGAAAGCCGCTGGTCATGGAATCCAGCTTGGAAATGCCGGACGGAATGCCGGTAAGCTGGCTGTTATTCTTAAAACGCTGCTCGATAAGGCTTACTGTCTCATTCACAACATGCTGCATCGTCCAAATTTGCGTGGCGCTGGTGGAATCCGCAAGGTCAAAAATCTTTTTTTCTGCCGCCTCAAGCAACAGCTTCGCTTCCTTGGAATCATCAAAGGCAGAAGCCTTTATCTCAGAGGAAATCTTCAGAAGGTCGCGGCGCGAGGCACAGTCAAGGATAATGTCAACGTAATAATCGATGTTCGCGCTGGACGGAACCAGTTCTGTAAGACCGGCAATGTACGCCGCACCACCCGCCTGATCAAGCTTATTCAGCTTGGTAAGCTCATTGATGACCGTAAGCGTGTCGCCGCGCACATTCTGCTTGAACAAGGATATAAGCCCCTCAAAAATCAGCTGATTCTGAAGGTTATAGAATCTATCCGGACGGAGCTTGGTCACAATGTCGGACATAGAATCCCAGTCCAAAAGAAGCGCGCCCAGCGTTGCCTGCTCGGCGTCAAGATTGTGCGGCGGCACTTTATCCTTCAGGACAGTATCCATAAAGCATCTCCTCTTACAATTCGTTCTTAGAACAGACAAAAAAGGCTGCCGGAAAGCGTTTGAAACTTTCTGACAGCCCCCTTCATAAAAAGAACAAGACTTATTCAGCTTTTTCTTCTGCTGCAGGAGCAGTTTCCTCAGCCTTCTTCTCTTCTTTCTTTGTCTCTGCCTTTGAAGCAGCGACCGGTTCTTCCTGTGCTTTTACTGCAATCTGAACCTCTGCAACAGCAGCCTCATACAACTTTACAGATGCATGATATGTGCCGACAGACTTGATTGCAAGACCCGGAAGTTCAATACGCTTGCGCTCAATATCAAAGCCCTGCTTAGCAAGTGCTTCTGCGATAACAGTTGTTGTAACTGAACCGTAGAGTTTTCCGTTTGCACCAGCTGGCATCTCAATAACGAGCTCTGTAGCCTCAAGTTTTTCCTTAAGGCTGCGCGCATTCTGACGCTTAACTTCCTTGCGCGCCTCAATCTCAGCCTTGCGAGCCTCAAACAAGGCGGCTGTCGTCTCGTTGTATACTACAACAAGGTTACGTGGAAGAAGATAGTTGCGAGCGTATCCGTTTGCAACGTTCTTTACATCGCCCTCTTCTCCAAGGTGTTTTACATCTACGTTAAGAATAACTTTCATTTTTCAAGCTCCTCTTTTATTTTCAGCCGGCGTCACCAGGAGTTGGATCGTCGGCCAAGTTTTAAGTTTTATTCAGTTACATATGGAAGCAAACAGATTGAACGAGCTCGCTTGATTGCACCTGCAAGTTCCCTCTGATGTTTTGCACATGTACCAGTAATGCGGCGTGGAAGAATCTTACCACGT
>CAKZZR010000005.1 GCA_937885475.1 uncultured Treponema sp. | reverse complement strand
ACAAGCCGGCAGAAATCCTTAAGCTTGCAGAAAAGGCAAAGAAATGCACGGACAAGCCTTCTCTGATTATCCTTAAGTCGATAATCGGAAAATCCGCTCCAAAGCAGGGCAAGGCAGACACGCACGGCGCTCCGCTTGGCGTTGAGGACGTAAAAAAAGCAAAGGAAACGCTTGGACTTCCTGTAGACAAGGATTTTTACGTCGTTCCTGAAGCATATGACTATTTTGCTTCCAAAAAGGCTTCTTTTGCGGCTGCGGAAGAAAACTGGAAGAAGGAATTTGATGCATGGTCTGCTGAAAATCCGGAGCTTCGCAAGCAGTGGGATGCGTTCTTTAACGACGAGGCTACTGCCGATGTTGCTGACGTTGCCTTTGGTGCAACCGACAAGATGGCTACTCGTGCAGCCGGCGGAAAAGCGCTTAACGTAATGGCTCAGCGCTATGCAAACCTGGTGGGCGGTTCTGCTGACCTTGCAGGTCCAAATAAGACGGATTTGAAGGACTGCGGCGGAATCTATTCTCCTGCAAACCGCACCGGACGCACCATTGAGTACGGCATCCGCGAATTTGCGATGAGCGCCGTTTGCTCCGGAATGCGCTTGCATGGCGGCTTGCGTCCGTTCTGCGCGACGTTCCTTGTGTTTGCGGACTATCTTCGCCCGCAGCTTCGCGTTGCAAGCCTTATGAAGCTTCCGCTCATCTATATCTTTACGCATGATTCTATCTATGTTGGCGAGGACGGACCTACTCACCAGCCGGTGGAAACTCTTTCTTCTTTGCGCGCAATTCCTGGTGTTCAGGTTCTGCGTCCAGGCGATGCACAGGAGACTATGGAAGCATGGAATATTGCCATGGCTTCCAAGGATCACCCGGTATGTATCGTCCTTACCCGCCAGGATTTGGTTGGCTATGAGAAGGCTGACGCAAACTGGAAGGAGAATATCAAGAAGGGCGCATACGTTGCCCTTGATGCTGACGGTACGCCGGACATCACCGTTCTTGCAACTGGTTCAGAAGTCTCAACTGCAATTCAGGCGGCTGCGCTTGTTCCAGAAAAGAAGGTTCGCGTTGTTTCTGTCATTGACTACAACAAGTTTGACCAGATGAGCGCTTCTGAGCAGAATGCGCTTCTTGGCGGTGCAAAGCGCGTTGTTGCAGCGGAGGCTGGCATTTCCGCAGATTGGAAGCAGTTTGTTACCAACAAGGAAACAGACCTGTTCTGCATTGACCGCTTTGGCGAGTCAGGC
>CAKZZR010000004.1 GCA_937885475.1 uncultured Treponema sp. | reverse complement strand
GTATCAGTCATTATGCCAAAGAACAAAAGTTCTGCGGTTTCCTTGGGAAGAGGGCCGATGCACCGTTCGTACAGCAGCTGAACCAGAATGCTCGCCGCCGGAGCAGAAGCGTCAATCAGTGCCGTTGCATTCTGTGGACAGTCGGCGGTTTTATGATGATCCACGATGAAGGTGTCAAGCCCGGTGATGTCGCCCTCGATTTCTCCTAGCCGCTTCATCTCTGAGCAGTCAGTTATAATCAGCCCTGTTTTTTTTCGCTCTGAGTCAAGCAGGAATTCCGCTTCGTTTGAAAAAAGAGGCGCGTATTTTTTTATCTCAATCCGCTTGAACGGCCCTGCGCTTAGCAGCTTGTAGTCCTTTTTGAAGTGCGTGAGTATTGCCGCAAGACCAAGGCTTGAGGCAACGCAGTCCCCGTCAGGCTCCTTGTGTCCCGCGATGTAGAAAAAATCGTGGTTCTGTATGAATGAAAGAAAATCTTGTGTTGTCTGCTCGGCAATCGGTTTCAATTGAAAATCCTTTTTGTTCTTATTTGCTCGTATCAAAATATGAAAAAAGGCTGTTCCGTTACTGAAACAGCCCCTTGAATGCGTAGTATGGCATCGCCAAAACTGAACCTTCCTTTGGAAAATTACAGCTCAAGCTCTTCCAGCGTCTCCTTGTCCGTTCCTTCCACGCTCTGTCGGTAGCTGATGACACCCCAGACGCTGTTCTGGCGGTTTGCAGGCACGGTCAGAACGACGTGATGGAATTCTCCGTCCTTTTTTACGACGGTAAGGAACGACTTGAGCTTTCCGGTGCGCGTGTCGCGGATTTTAAGCTTGCGCGGATTTTCCGGATTTCCATGCGCCCATGCCTTTGGAATGACAGTCTGTCCGACACCGATTTTATTCTTTGCGTAGATTACAACGTACGCGTCCTTTGAGTCGAGAATTTTATAAATCGGAACGTTTACGTAGGACATTGAGGTCCAGTTGTCCTCGCTTGTCTCATTGTAGGCAACTGCTTTTGCCGAGGCTGCGGTAAGTGCAGTCAGCGCAATAAGTGCTGCAATCAAAAGTTTTTTCATAGTAAGCTCCTCTTGGGGAAATTAAATCAGCCCCAGCATAATCGCTTTAATCGTGTGTTTGCGGTTCTCAGCTTCGTCCCAAACGCGGCTTGCTGAACCTTCGAATACGTCCTCCGTAACTTCCTGTCCCTTTACGGCCGGCAGACAGTGCAGGAAAATCGTGTTCTTTTTTTCCGTCGCTTCCATGAGCGAGGAATTTACCTGATAAGGGGAAAGCAACTTTATCCTCTGCTCCTTAAGGGCTTCCTCTCCCATTGAAACCCAGACATCGGTATAAAGCGCGTCCGCTCCTTTCACAACATCCATTGTATCACTGATTTGAATTTTTGCACCTGATTTTTCTGCAAAAGGCTTACAAATTGCCTTTATTTCTTCATCCGGAAACAATTCTTTTGGGCTATAGATTGAAAAATTTATTCCCATTTTTGCAGAAATGAGCATCATTGAGCGGGCTACGTTGTTTCTTCCGTCTCCGCAGAACGCCCAGCTCAAGCCTTTGAGTGTTCCGAATTCTTCCTTGATCGTCATTATGTCGGCAAGCGCCTGAGTGGGGTGGAATTCGTCCGTAAGTCCGTTGATTACTGGAATGCCTGAATATTTTGCAAGCTCCTCCACGTGGCTCTGCTTGAAGCCACGGAATTCGATTGCGCTGAACATGCGGCCCAGAACCCGGGCTGTGTCCTTTACAGATTCCTTTCCGCCAAGCTGAATGTCGTCCGTGGACATGAACACAGGATGACCGCCTTCTTCTCCGAAAGAGGTTTCAAAAGACGAGCGGGTTCTTGTTGAGCGCTTCTCAAAAATGAGGGCTATGGTCTTGCCTAAAAAACGCTGGTGAATTTCCCCGCGGTGAGCTTCTGCTTTTACCTGAATGGCGAGGTTTAAGAATGTTTCTATTTCTTCGGGTGTCCAGTCAATCCAGTTGAGGAGTGAGCGCCCCTTGAACGGTGCTTTGAATGTTTCCATATATCGTATATTAATTATTTTTTTGAATGGTGTAAAGACGATGTAAAAAGAAAAGCCCCGGCATAAAACCGAGGCTTGCTTTAGCGAAAATAGGGCTTGAACCTATGACCTACCGGATATGAGCCGGGTGCTCTACCAGCTGAGCTATTTCGCCGTGATGTGTTAGACTATATCAGTTTGCGCTTCTTGTGTCAATAACAAGAAGGGGATTTTTTAGGGCAAACGCATTAGTTGTTATGATTTAATAATCCGAGGGAAAGTTGTACTCTA
>CAKZZR010000003.1 GCA_937885475.1 uncultured Treponema sp. | reverse complement strand
CGTCGTTATAAAATGCAGGCGGAGCTTGACGCCCTTGTCGCGGCGCTCTATAAGATTCTGCGCGGCAATTTTTACCAGCGTCGTGGTTTTTCCAACGCCGGTGGGTCCCACGATAATTACAGTGCGTGGAACATGAGCCAGCGGCTTCTGCGCTATGGATATGGACTCGCCAATCCAGTCCACCACCTGACGCTGCACGCGGGCAAAATCCTCAAGCTGGTCAAGCGAGAACGTAGCCTTTATGCGGGAGGTGATTTTTCGTATGTACGAGTGGGTGAATTCGTTCTGAGAAAGCAGCTCCTCCACGCGCTCTATGTTCGGATGCACGTCTGAAGAAGCAACTGGTGCCGGCTGAGAGTCAATTTTTGCAGACAGCACATCCGTCTTTGAGGAAAGCGCATCCATCTTTTTGAAAAGCTCATTCATCTGCACCTGAGAGACAAGATTTCCTGCAGAAGAACCCTGAAGCGTCTTAAGCATGTCATTCCGATTCTTATTGAAGGCATCGTAATCGTCCATTCCAGCAGAAATTCCCTGTGGTCGCTTGCGCTCGCGGTAGGTTACCTCTATACATTCATGCTGTCCAAGCCCCAGGAATCCTCCCTTCATGATAAAACGCTTGTTCGTAATCTCATAGTCAGAATTATACAGGGCATAGAGCTTATGCTTTGCCTCGTCCATGCTTTTTGCAATCAAGGTTTTTTGAGTAATCTCTCCGGAATCAATGGCAGTCATTTTTTTACATTTCCTCCCCGTCATTTATTTCCCCAAGAACCTCAAGACCGATACTGTTATTTGCCGCAAGAATTTCCTTCTCAGAAATGACAACCACGCCGGGCATCTCGCGCTCTATGGCAGCATGAACCAGCTGACGGACGACGCTTGAGCACATGATTATCGGCATGAAGCCCATCGCCTGCACGCCCTGCAGTGTGTCGCTTACGGATTTTATCCATTTTCGACCGTCAACAGGGTCAAAGCCAACGAAAGGCTTGGAGCCGTCCTGCGGATACTGTGCATACTCAAGGATTTTCTGTGACCACCCCTGCGAAAGGTTCACCACGCGCAGCTTCTTGTCATTGTCAACATACTGCATGCAAATCTGAAGCCCCAGCGCCTCGCGCACCTTTTCGGTCAGCTCCCATGTATTGCCGGTAATCGCACCATAATTGGAGATAGTTTCCAAAATCGTAACCATATTGCGGATTGAGACCTTCTCCGCAAGCAGAGCACGAAGGATTTTCTCAATGTCGCCATATGAGAATTTGCGTTTATCTCCGTTCATGACCTCCTCAACGACAATCGGGTTGGTCTTCTTAACCTCATTGATGAGAACGGAAACCTCCTGCCGACCAAGGATTTCTGAAGCGTGAGCCTTTATGATTTCCGTTATGTGGGTTGCAATAATCGTCGGCGGATCCACGACGGCGTAGCCCGCCTGCTCCGCGTCCGTGCGCTGATCTTCCGGCACCCAGATAGCGGGCATTCCAAAGGCAGGATCCTTCGTCGCCTCGCCCTTAAGCTCCTCGGTAACAGCGCCCGTGTTCATGCACATATAATAGCCGAGCCGGATTTTACAGCGCCCGGCTTCAATTCCGCGGATTTTAAAACTGTATTCATTTGGATCCAGGTTCATGTTGTCGATGATGCGGATTTTTGGAACAGGAAGCCCCAGATCCAGCGCAGACTCGCGGCGGATTCGTGAGATTCGCTCAAGCAGCTCCGCGCCCTTATCCTTGTCAACAAGAGGAATGAGCGCATACCCAAGCTCCAGAGAAAGCGGGTCAAGCGGAGCTACGGAATCCTGCTCCGCATTTGCGCCCTCCGCCTTCTGTGCGCCCGCCTTTGCCGCAGCCTCGGCTTCCTTTGCTTTGAGCGCGTCCGCCTCCTTTCGTTTTGAAAGGCTGTAGCCATACCAAATGAGCGCCATGCCAATCGGCACCAGCAGGAACTGCGTTCCCGCCCTGAAAATCACGCCCATTACAAGCAGAACCCCGCCTACAATCTCGTAGATTACGCCGTCAATACTGAATTCGCTGATGATTTTTTGACCAAGCGTGTCGTCGCTCTTGTCTCCGGTTACCAGAATACCGGTCGCAAACGAAAGCATGAGGGACGGCAGCTGGCTCAAAAGTCCGTCGCCAATGGTAAGCGTTGAATACAAGTTCAGCGAGGTCTGAAAATCAAGGTGATGCTGCACCATGCCCACGATGAATCCACCGATAAGATTTATCACGGTAATGAAAATACCCGCCATGACGTTTCCAGAGACGAATTTGGAGGAACCGTCCATGTTCGAGTAGAAGTCTATGTCGCGGCGAAGCTCCTCTTTCATGCGGTTGGCCTCGTCCTCGGTTATAGCCCCCTGCGCAAGCTGATTGTCTATGTCAAACTGCTTTACGGACATTGAGTCCAACGTAAAGCGGGCTGCAACCTCAGAAACGCGCCCGGCTCCCTTTGTGATGACAACGACCTGAACGACAATCAGAATGACGAAGATGACAAAGCCAATCACAAGATTATTTCCGGCGACAATGCTTGCAAACGCCTGAACCATCGCGCTCTGCGTATTCCTGAGTGCCGCAAGGCTAGTTCCTTCCGCAGAAAGAATAAGGCGGGTCGATGAGATGTTTATACCGAGTCCAAAAAGCGTTACGAACAGAATTATCTGAGGAAATGAGGAGAAGCTTGACGCGCGTGGGGTATATACAACGGTAAGAAGTATGACAATGGAAATTGCAAGATTCACTATCATAAGCAAGTCAATGAACACCTTCGGAAGAGGAATGACGAGCATGACGATGACGATGACCGCAACGACACCTATCAAATTCTTCTGAATGAGATTTAAAATGCTTACTTTTCTTTCGTTTGCCATTAGATCCCCACCCGTTCAGCAAGCTACTTACACTTTTTTTGAGCCGTATTTCATAATCTCTGCGTACACATTTGCAAGTACAGAAAGATACTTATCCGGTATTATATCACCAACTTCGGTGTCTGTATAGAGACCACGCGCAAGCGGACGATTCTCTACTATAGGAACGCCGGCTTCCGCGGCAATCTGCCGCATCTGGAGCGCAACCTCGTCAGCGCCCTTTGCCGTAACCTGCGGCGCATCGCTCAGCTCGCGGTCATATTTCATGGAAACCGCAAAATGCGTCGGGTTCGTGATGACAACGTCCGCCTCGCGCACAGCCTTCGGCATATTGTTCTGAAGAATTTCCCGCTGCTTCTGCTTGAGCCGGTTCTTCACCTCGGGGTCGCCCTCCATCTCCTTGTATTCCTGCTTAACCTCATATTTGGTCATCTTCATGGATTCCATGAATTCCCTGCGCTGCACAAAATAATCCGGAATCGAGATGACCAAAAAGATGACCGCCGCAATGACCAGCAGAGTCGCCGCCATTTTTGCAATGCGCAGCACCGATGCCATAATCATTCCGTTCTGAATAATCTCCATGAGGTCGGGAATATCCCGTCTGATGAGCGCATACGCCACCGCAACGATAATCGCGACCTTTCCGATTGACTTCACGATGTTAAAAACACCCCTCACCGAAAACAGCGTGTTCTTAAAATACTCGCCGAACTTAGGAATAATCTTGGAAAACTTTGGCGTTATCGCCTTAAGGCTGAAAATCATGCCGCGGTTCTGAATGATGTTACCCATTATGCCCGCGAGCACCGCAATCAGCGTTATGGGAAGCACCAAACGCAAAAAATACTGCACAAAAATCATGAAGAACGCCGGGCTGTTCACCTGCTCATCATTCACGTGATTAAAAAAATACGAAAGGATATCCGCAGAGCCCGTCAGCACGGAACGCGCAAGCGCGATAAGCATGACGAGGGCAAACAGAAATACGAGTGCGCCGTTCAGTTCCTGGCTTTTTGCGACGCGGCCTTCCTCGCGGGCTTTGCGGAGCTTGTACTCCGACGGAGCCTCTGTACGTCCCTCATCCTCGGCGGCAAACCACTGAAGGTCTATGTCAAACGCGCTCACCTCACGCCTCCCTTGCCAAGAGAAGTCAGCAAATTCAATATGTCAGAAATTCCAGTGTCAAATGAGCGCAGAAAAAATTCACAGAGCTGCGGAAAAATCCATATCAGAATGCCGAACGCCAGCAGAATCATCACCGGAAAGCCCTCAGAAAGCAGGTTCATCTGCGGTGCCGCCTTGGACAGAAGTCCCGTGCACACCGTTATCAGAAGCAGCGTGCCCATCACCGGAAGCGCAATGAGGAACGCGTCCGCAAACAGGTTCGTAAGAGATTTCAAAAGGAACATGACGACCCGCTCGCGCTCAACGATAAGCCCGAATACATTCATGCTGGAAAGAGTTCCCGTCAGCCCGCGCAAAAACAGCGCCTGAAACCAATGATTCTGAAGGAACAACAGGACAGCCGCAAAATTGAAGAACTGCCCCAAAAGCGGATTTTCCACCTGCGACATGGAATCGTACGTGGAAGCCGCTGTAAAGCCCATCTGAAAGGCAAAAAACTGTGCCGCGGTACTGAACGTCGCGAATATAATCGACACAAAAAATCCCACGATAACGCCAATCATTGCCTCACCCAGAATCAGGAACGCAAAATACACGCTGAACGCACCGTCCGGCGCCACTACGGAGCCATAGGGCGCAAAATCGCCATAGCCCATCAGAATATACGACATATAGCCGACCAGCGCGATTTTTGCCGTCCGCGACACGGAACGCATGGAAAAAAGCGGAAGCGTAAAGATGAGGCCGGCAACGCGGGCAGCAACGAGAAGAAAATACGGCGCGGAATCAACGATTTCTGAAAGCATCAGCGGCTCAGCCTCGGAATCATGTTGAACAAATCAATCGTATAGCCGCTGAGCTCCTGAAACATCCAGCCGCTCAGCAGGGCAATCACCACAAGAATACTGATAAGCTTAGGCAAAAAGGTCAGCGTCTGCTCCTGAATGGACGTTACCGCCTGAAAAATCGCGACAATAAGACCTACCACAAGCGCCACCACCAGAGCCGGCAGTATGAGCATAAAAATCTGAATGATGCCGCTTCGCATCAAATACGTAATATCACCGATTCCCATAATTTCCCCTCACGCACTCGCGCCTAGCGCACCACAGAATTGAACAGCTGCGTCGTCAAAAGTCCCCAGCCGTCAACCAGCACAAACAGCATCAGCTTGAACGGCATCGAAATCTGTACAGGAGGGAGCATCATCATACCCATAGACATAAGGATACTCGCCACGACCATATCAATAATGATGAACGGAATATACAGAATTACACCGATTTTAAACGCCACCGTAAGCTCATGCAGAATGTACGACGGAATAAGAACGTACGTCGGCACATCGGCAAGCGTAGTCGGTTTCTCAAGCTTCGCCATGCTCATAAAAAGCGAGATATAGCTGGTATCCTCCGCCATCTGACTATACATGAACAGCCGTATAGGAGCTTCCGCCTGATGGTACGCCTCCTCAATGGCAATTTCACCGTCAGAAAGTGGCTTAAACGCATTGTCATACATCTGCGTAAAGGTCGGCCACATGATAAAGAGCGTCATAAAAAAAGCAATGCCGTTCAGGACGGCAGTAGGCGGTACCTGCTGCAACGAAAGAGCGCGCTTTATGAAGTCAAGCACGATGGAAAAGCGCAGGAAGCACGTAAGCAGAATCAGAAGGCTCGGCGCAAGGCTGAGCACTGTAAGCAGCACCATAAGGCGCACAGAAAAAGCCATCTCCTGACCGGTGCGTGGCTCCGTAATGTCGATTGAGATATTCGGCATGACAGGTCCTTCCGCAGGACGCACGGTGCGCCCCATCTCCGTATTTCCACGGGTTGAGCCGTTAGGAAAGCGGCTACTTTGCGCAGACAGGGAGAAAGAAGAAATCGCAAGGGCAAGCATCAGAAAAACCGCGCGAAGGCGGAACAACGTTCGGCTCATCATAGCTACTTCCCGCCGTTCAGCCGGTTGCGCTGTTTTTTCAGCAGGTCAGAAATCTGGCTCTGCGCGCCGGAAAAAACAGACTCCTTATCCCTTGGTCCGCCGGGCATAAAAATATCAAGTATCTCAGAAAAATTACGTGGCTTTGACGTGTTCTTCTGACTGTCCGAATACAGATTCATCGCCTGCACCAGCTCCAAATCGTCAATCTCGCTTATAAGATTCACGGAATTGTCAGAAACGCCGATTAAAAACGCATGCTTGTCTGTAAGGGTCACCACCTGCACGGATTTTCCCGGAGCCACAGCAATGGAAGCCACCTGCCGCAGGAACGTGTCGTCGCCGGAATCCGTCGTCATGCTCTTCTTCAGCAGGAACAGGACGCCGTAAATGACCGCAATGACAACGGCAAGCACAAAAATCATGCGCAAAAACAAGAAGAATGAATTTCCACGGCGCTCAGAACGAGCGTTTTCCGTGTTTTCAGAAGAAAGCGTAATGGTAGTCTCGTCCAACGGCGCAGCCGCCACCACAGAATTCTCACTTATAGAAACAGAATCAGTCTCCGCTGTCTGCTGCGCAAAACAAAAAAAGCCGCACAGCAGCATTACAAGAGCCGCCAAACCATATTTTAAATGCATACTCAATTTTCCCCACCCTGAAAATCAAGAAATTATACGCTATTGCAAATCCGAAACCCGCTCCAAAGGAGAAAGAATTTCCGTTACGCGCACACCGAAGTTTTCATCGATAACGACAACCTCTCCCTTTGCAATAGGCTTATGGTTTACAAGAATGTCAACTGGCTCACCTGCAAGCTTATCAAGTTCAATGATGGTACCCTCGCCCATTCCAAGAATATCCTTAATCTGCTTCTTGGTGCGACCGAGCTCTACCGTCATCTCCATCTGAACGTCCATGATAAGGCTGATGTTGCCTTGCTCGGTTCCGGCGTTCATTCCCTGAAGGTTCGGATACTGAAGCGTCTGGACATTCGGCACGTTCATGCCCATGTTCTGACCCATCGGCATTCCCATTTGCGGCATACCATAACCCATCTGCCCCATCGGCATTCCCATCTGCGGCTGCTGCATTCCATAGCCCATCTGCCCCATCGGCATTCCCATCTGCGGTTGCTGCATTCCAGCATTCGGCATGCCGCCCATCGGCATTCCCATCTGCGGCTGCTGCATTCCGCCCGCCTGAGGAGCACCCATGCCGGCATCCACCGCGCCAAGGGACTCAAGTTCAGCGGAACCTCCGCCATATGCGTTGCTTATCTGCTGGGCAGGCTCGCCA
>CAKZZR010000002.1 GCA_937885475.1 uncultured Treponema sp. | reverse complement strand
GGACATGGTGCGCGGATGCGTTTATGACGGTCGTTCCCTCGTATTCAGAAATTCGTTCTTCCCTCTGATCGTATAGATGGATATGACCGTGAATCATATATGTCGGCTTGAATTTTTTTATGAACCAATTGAACGACTTGAATCCCTGATGACAAGGATCCTCGTGGTCGTGAACATGATAGGGCGTTGCATGCGTAAGGAAGATGTCTAGGTAGCGCCCGTACAGCAGCTTGTTCTTGATGAGACCGGGAATCAAGCGCAGCAGGTGCAGTTTCATCTCAAAATCCGTGTACTGGCACAAGCCATTGTTGTAGCGTATTGAGCCAGAAATGCCGGTCATAAGGAGCGGCGTGGCGCGCCTTCCGTGCTTTATGGAAAACGCCCTCAGAACGAGGTTCCTGAAGCCTGCGTAAACGGCGCCGTGATGATGGTTTTGCGCTTCCGACTTGCGGTATGCCTGCACGGCGAGCGCCGCGGAATTCTGTGCGGACGTCTGGGCAGAGGCCTGCGGAGAAGCCGAGCCGTGATAGAACTTGAATTCCTCAAGATTGTGGTTTCCGAATACGAAATACGTGGGCTTGTTAAAAACGGTTACGATAAAGTCCACGTAATCCATTGGCAAATCACCCGCGCATAGAATCAAATCCACGTCCGGAAAATTCTTGGACGCGTTTGCGTTGTATATCATCGGGTCAATCTGATCGGAAACGCAGAGGATTTTCATAGAATGCTATTTGCTTGCCTGACTGAGGAGGGACTGAAGCTTATCCTTTCCGATAAGCTCGATGGGGCGGTTTTCGGCAAAGGCTTGGGCGGGGCGGGCAAAGCCTGCGCTGGCAAGAATGTAGGTTTTTGCGCAGTTGGATGCCTTTGCCTTGTCCAGTGCCTCGCGTACAGGTCCTTCCTCAAGCGGATCCGGCTCTCGATAGAAGCGGATGAAGAACGACTGCTTGCGCATGTTCATCCAGTCGCCGCTTGCAGATTCCGTTGCGATAATCTGGCAGCCGTATTTTTTTGACTCAACCTGCTGAGGGTTCATTTTCATGACTTTTGTGATTGCGTTCTTGCAGATTTCCGTGAATTCCTGATCGGAGCAGGTAAGGTAGTCCTTGAGGTTGTCGTTTGACTGCAAGTCCTTGTATTCCTGTAATTTTGAGGAGACGTCGCGGAAGGAGCGGTTCTTGCTGTAGATGGCTTCCCATTGCTCGATGGCCTTCTCAATCTTATGGCTTTTTTCAAAGCAGGTGGCAAGAAAATACCGTGCGTACAGAGTGTCGTTGTTCGTGCCTTCCTTGTCCAGTTCAATTGCGCGCTGAAGGTCAATCTGCGCGTTGTCCATGCGGTTTGCCATCATGTAGCAGGTTGCACGCTCTATAAGCGCCTTCTGCTTGTATTCGCTGTCGCGCTGCGCCTTGTCAAACGCCTTTACGGCTCCGCCAAAGTCCTTGGCATCCTTGAGCAGCTTGCCCATATAATAATAGCAGGAATAGGTCTCTGGGTTCAGGCGGATTGCAAGGTCAAGCTCTTTTTTTGCCTCGTTAATCTGCTTTGCCTGAAACAGAATGTATCCTACCGAGGCGTGCGCCTTCGCGTTCTTTGGGTCGAGCGCAAGGCATTTTTTGTAGACGGAGAGCGCAAGATCCTTTCGGTTCTGCTTTTCATAAATCTGACCGGTCTTAAAGAAGTTGTCTGCCGTTTTTGGGTCAAGCTTGGTGAGCAGCAGGTATTCGCGGAGCGCGGCATCCAGCTGGTTGTATTTTAGAAGCAGTGCCGCATAGTCGCGGCGGAACGGAATTTCCTGGAGCTGTGCGTCGAACAGCGCATGCTCGCTTACGAATTTGAATTCCATGAGCGCCAGCTCGCTGCGGTTGTCCGCCATGTATGCCTTTCCAAGGTAGTAATGCGCGAGCGCGTCCGAAGGCTCCTTTGTTACGATTTGCTTTGCCAGCTTTGCCGCCGCCTGATTTTTGCCCGCCTTGAGCATTTTGCGTACGCTGTCGATTTTTTTTGGTGCGGCGATTGATTTGAAAACTACTATTGCTAACGAAATGACGATTGCTCCAATAAAAGCGATAAGTAGAATCTGCATGAACGGTATCTCCACAATGAAAATAGTTTGCAAAAAGTGTACAATAAAATCAAAATAGGTGGAAGTGTACGGCGGGCAAAAAGCAGGGCAAACGCATTATAAAATTTCGGAATTTAAAAATCATGTTTGCCCTAAAAAAAATAGCTTTCAGTCGAGTTTCGTCTTTCAAAACCTAGGGAACGGCGGCTGAAAGCCGACAAAATGCTCCGGCGGAGCATTTTGAGTGAGTCTCCGAGCAGCTATGCTGCGAAGGCTCGCTCGCGTGCTACACGCTGTTTGTGTCATAGTAACTATTGAACCTGTCGCTAGCGCGACAGCCACAAACAGAGTGTTTTTGAAAGCCGCAAACTCTCCTTCGCGCTATTTTTTATGCATCTTCCCATAAAATTGATTTCCATGATGTGCATTTGACCTATATAGTTTTTTTTGTTAAAGTTCTATCTTATGGAAGAAAATACAATTAATCAGGACGAAGAAATTTCCCTCATCGACTTGTTCGCGGTTCTTTTGCATTACAAACTGATGATAATCGGCGTTTCTGCCATTGCCGCAGTTTTTTCTGTTGTTTTTGCAATCATCTCTATCAAAATGCCGCCGGAAATATCTCCGCTCCCCAATAAGTATACGCCGCAGGCACAGATGCTCATAAAGGAGTCTTCTTCGGGTGGCGGTGGCATTTCCTCCATGCTTGCGTCCTCAGGACTTTCCAGCCTTGCGGGACTTGCAGGTGTAAGCGTGGGCGGAGGGGCTTCCAATAAATCGCTTGCAATTTATCTTGTTTCCTCAAATACGCTGCTTGATGCCGTTACGGACGAGTTCGGCATTGTGGAGCGCTACAAGGTTGAGGACCATGTGCGGGCAACCTGCCGCAAGGCGCTAAAGCAGGTGCTTAAGGGCTCTTATGATGACGAGTCGGGCGTTTTTTCCGTTTCGTTTACAGACATTGATCCGGTGTTCGCGCAGTCGGTCGTAAATTACGTCGTTGACTGGCTCAGCGACAAATTTGACGAGCTTGGTCTTGATAACAATAAGATTCAGAAGGAGAATCTGGAGCGCAACATTCAGTCCAGCTACAATGAGATTCTTAAGATTGAGCGCGACCTTAAGAATCTTGGCGCAAGCGTTGGAAACGGTTCTGACGCTTGGAACATTCCGTCCATTTCCACAGGAATTTCAAAGCTTCAGCTTGAGCTTGAGGCGCAGAAGCAGGTGTATACCCAACTTAAGACGCAGTACGAGCTGCTGAAGGTTCAGATGCAGAGCGAGACACCTATTTTTCAGATTCTTGAGCGCCCTGAGATTCCTGACCTAAAATCTGGGCCGAGCCGCGGAAAGCTCTGCATTATCATTACGTTCGCGGCGTTCTTCCTTTCTGTGTTTGCGGCATTTGCGCTGAACGCATGGAAGAATATCAAAAACGATCCGGAAGCGGTTCAAAAGCTTCAGCTTAAAAAAAGGGGCTAACTATGAATGTAAGAAAGACGATTTTTGCCTGTCTTTTTGCGGTGTCGGCTTCGCTGTTTGCGCAGCCGTCCACAGAGCTGCTTTCTTCTGACGCGCTCCGCTACAACGCGTTCTCCTCCTCAACGGCAGATTTGAAGAAGTCCTATGGCTCTCTTTCGTCCGTCAAGGAAGGCTCTGATGATATTCTGAAAATTCCGAATGCACAGCTTGCCATGTCCGTTCCGAATTACCGGGTAACGGCGGGCGACGTGTATACGCTTGCCTTTGCCGCAAATACGACGCCGGTTACCTATGCAATTTCCGTTGATTCTTCCTATAAAATCCGCATTGCAAACATGGGTGTCCTGAATTGTGCGGGGCTTACGTATCCGGAGCTTAAGGCACAGGTAGAAAGCCTTGTGCTCCGTAACTATCCGATGGGTGGCGTGCAGTTTGTGCTGACCGCTCCTGCGCGCTTTGTGGTTAGCGTAACCGGCGAGGTTGAGACCTCTGCCGAAGGCTCCGCATGGGCGCTCACTCGTCTTTCTGTGTTTCTTGAGCAGCGCTTTACCCAGTATGCCTCTGAGCGGAACATCATGATAGAAAGCCTTGACGGAACAAAGACGACGTATGACCTTTTTGCCGCGCGGCGTGACGGCGACTATTCGCAGGATCCGTTCTTGCGTCCCGGCGACCGCATTGTGGTAAGCCGCATTGAGCGCAAGGTTGAGATTTCGGGCGCGGTTGAGCGTCCTGGTGCATACGAGCTTTTGCCCGGCGAGAATCTAAAGGATTTGATTG
>CAKZZR010000001.1 GCA_937885475.1 uncultured Treponema sp. | reverse complement strand
GGCAAAAATGCGTGTAGCAAGCTAGCTTGCGGTTTTGAAGGATGAACTTCGACTGGAAGCTATTTTTTTATAATCTTTTCCTGTTTCATATGTTCGGAATTAATGCGTTTGTCCTGCACCCGCAGAAGCAAAGGCTTATTCCGTCTGGCAATCGCTTTATGCTGGAAAGAACGGCATAAATCATTTATAATCAGAGCAATATGGAAAGTCTGGATGGAAAGAGTTCGTTTGACGAATTAGTGGCAGGAATCAGCGCGGAGGAGCGCAAATTCCTGCTTGCAAAGATAAATCAGAACAGAGAAAAGGAGCTGCCGATTCTTCAGCCGATACGCGAGGAAAATGACAGCTACACGCTCGACATAAAGCTTCGCCACGAATCACTTTTCTACCAGTTTCTGTTGTGGGTGCGCACGCTGTTCACTAAAAAGCAGAAGCTGGAGCTGTACAACGATGACCTCATCGCAGACCTTGCGCGAAGAATCAACAAAAACCACCCCGGCATTCTTGACGTTACCAACGAACTGCTGCATTCCCTTTTCTATGAAAAGCTCAAGGAGCTTAAGAATGTGTCCGACTTTTTCAAGCCGTACATAAGCGCAATGAACGACGAGCCGGGAAAATTCTACGTCTTTTTGGGCGCGTTCATCGCACCGGGAATCACCGCGCGCATAAACCAGGAAGCCGACCCCTACCAGATTCCATTTTCACGCGAGCCGAGCGCAGAGCTGCGTTCCTCACTCCTTAAACGTATGGAAGCAATCCTTAAGGACATCAACCCCAACGAAAAAGCAATGCTGTACGCCGCCGTGCGGTCCCTGCAATGGCTCCGCATGTTCTCTTCGCTTCCGTTCACGCATTTTCTTACGCAGTTTACGGCAATCGTTTCTGAAAACTACACCTGTCCGTACACAAACGCCACCGTGGACTTTCCGCGTTTTGCCGGCGTGCTGTGCGACGCAAAATCAATTCATAACGAGGCTCTTGAGGCCCTGTTCCTATTCCCGCAGCGAAAGGGCGGAGCCGCCGTTGAGCTCGGCGGCGAGATGGAAAATTCCATGCGGGAATTCCTTTCAAAGGCCGCGTCAAATATCTCCATGCTCCAGATGTTCATCTCGACCGTTCCCATGGCATCAATCGGAAAGGTCGTGTTCAACGACTACGACTGGCAGGTGTCTGAGGCGGGCGGCGGCGAGGATTGGTTCCTCAAATTCAAGGAGGAATGGAAGGTCGTATTCGACACCCGCTGGTCAGACTGGCTGCGTGACAGAAAGAAGGAGCAGCTTACGAGCGTCCTTCAGGAAAAATTTGAGCTTGAGCAGTTCCCGGAGCTTTCCTACCGGCCGTGGACAAAGCTGTGGGGCGGAATTCCGTTCCATTGCGAGATGACCGCAGGCTTTTTGGAATGGTTTGCCCGCAACAAATACCTTGACGTCATTCAGGTTCTGAATTCTTTGATTCTTGAGGGCGTTTTTGTGAACAACGACAACCGTTCGGAGCTTTCTGAGGGAATGACGATGTTTTCAGACGTGAACCAGAGCGTCCTTGACTTCTCAAATTCACTTTCGCCAGGCGGAACTATCGGGCAGCAGATTTCAAAAATAATTGACGAGCACGTGCGTACGCTCAAAAACCAGAATATCATCGACTCGCTCATTGTGAACGCGGAATCCTCGGTGCGCCTGTGGGAAGTGAAATTCTGCGACTCGTGCCGCACCATCGACCGCGTTCTGAACGGAATTCTTTCTGAAGAAAAGGTACGCGACTACGACACGATTCAGAACCTGATGACCATAAAGGGGCGGCAGAACCGCGAATTCCGCGACAACCTTAAGGCCGCCCGCGAGACGCTGAACAACTGCCGCGCCATTTTTGCCGAGATAGAGCCGCTGGACATGCCTAAAAAATGATGATACGGGAAAAGGACTTTCACACAATCAGCATTAAAGACGCGTATAATGGAGAAGCGTACCGCGTGCTTCCGTTCTACAGGAATGGCAGGGAGGTGCGCGGCGCGCGCTGGGGAATGACGCTCAAAAGCGCAGGATCCATGCGCTTCCGTTGGAATGAGCAGAACCCCGTGCGGAGCCAGATGCTTTTGGAGCTATGCGGGCGATTCGGTGCAAAAACAGCCGCAGCGGTTCAGCTTGACCATACCAAGGACGTTCTGTGCATAACGGAGGCAGACGAAACATGCGGAAAAATTGCCGACGGAATCATCACAAAAAATGAGCGGATTATACCTGTGGTTACCGTTGCGGACTGCGTTCCCATCTTTCTTTTTGACCACAGGACGAGCGCGTTCGGAGTCGTTCATTCCGGCTGGAAGGGAACCGGCATTGCCGCCGTCGCAATAGAAAAAATGCTGACGCATTATGGAAGCAAACCGGATGACATTTGCGTTGCAATCGGTCCGCACATTCACAGCTGCTGCTATCTTGTGAGCGAAGAGCGCGCGGAATACTTCCGCACCACGTTCAGCGCGGGGTCCGTCCAGCCTTGCCAGCAGGAAGAGCGCGAAGCGCTTTCTGCAACGATACGCTGGAACTACGGCGAGGGCGCGCTGTTCCGCCTTTCTCTGCTGAACGCAAACCTTGCCGTGCTAAAAAAAGCCGGAATCCCAGACGCAAACATAACATACGCCACGGACTGCACCTGCTGCACTCCAATCTTTGGGTCAAACAGGCGCGAAACCAGCCAAGGAAGCGAGTTCACCGTTCAGGCGGCGTTTACCGTGCGCGAATAGCGCAGAACGTGCGGAACGAGAGCCAAGTCTCGCAATATGCAGGCTACTGGTAGCGCGCCCGCTCGCCACCGATGAGCTTTGGGCGGCACCATGCGGCGGTAACGCCAGCCTTGCCCACCGTGCGCACCTGCGGACGGAACGGCACCGCAACGTCCTTAAGATGCATGCCGATAAGCGTTCCACCTATGTCTATGCCCGCCGAAGCGCGGATATGCTCCACCACCACCGGGCGCTCAAAGCCATGATACGCGGCCGTCGCAAACGAGCCACCGCCCTTAAGCCACGGAACGACGCAAACAGGCTCAAGGTTATACGCGTCCGCACAGGCTTCCTCCACCACAAGCGCGCGGTTCAGATGCTCGCAGCATTGTGCGGCAAGAAAAACGCCGCGCGTTCGGCATTCAGCATGTGCGGCGGCAAACACAGCCCTGCCAAGTTCCTCGTTGGAATCATGACCAAGGAATCCGCCGCCCACCTCGCTGGACGAGCAGCCGATGACAAGCACCGCGCCCTTTTTGAGCGGATGCGCGTCCAAAAGCTCCGCGATGACGGCGCGCACCTGCGTCTGAATATTCTCTATGCTCATCGTATGCACCTCAACTTTTTTATCAGCCCTATTCTATCGTTTTTTGCGTTTTTGTGATACAGTGAGCGCATGGTCTGCATTTTTGATATGGGCGGCGTGGTAACGAACACGTCGCTGGTAGAAGGACGCATTGCCGAACTTTTGGGAATCACCGAAGAGGAATTCATCGCGCTTTGTACGGGAAGCTCCGCACGCGTGAACGCCCCCGGCAGCAAGGCACGCGAAAATCTGTTTGCCGCAGCAAGCAACGGAACGCTGAGCGCAAAGGAATTCTGGAAGGAATTCAGCCTGCGCTCCGGACTCAGCGTTCACACGGACTGGTATCACTGGCTCTTTCACCCAAGCAAAATAGAAGGCACATGGCGCATCATTCAGGCATTGAAAGAAAATGGAAATCGCGTGGTCTGCGGCACGAACACTATTGAAAGCCACTATCTGAACCACATGGAGCGCGGCGACTATCAGATTTTTGACCAGACCTACACGTCATTCCTCATGGGCGTTTCAAAGCCCGCCCCGGAATTTTGGCGTATCATACTTACCGCAGAGAACATCAGCCCAGAAGACGCGATTTTTATAGATGATAAAAGCGAGAACTGCGAGGCGGCACAAGCGCTCGGCATCCGAACGCATCAGTTCACCTCACCGGAGCGGCTTGAGGAATGGCTTAAATCCCTGAATCTGCTGTAAACGTCAGCCTCATTTGAAGCCAAACTGCTCCGCCATGCGTTGAATTTGAAACCCCTTCGCTTTTAAAACCGAACTGCTCATAAAAACTGCGGAGTTTTTCCTTGCATGTAAGAACGATGCCTTTTCTTCCGTCCCGACATGCGTCCGCAACAACCTTATTCATGACAAGAGAGGCAAAGCCCCTGTGCTGCGCGGAAGGCGCAGTAGCCACTCCAAAAATCATCTGCCAATCACCGCCCTCATCATGCAGCATGTCATTCTCATACATCTCATCACACAAATCCTTCTGGTCAGTAACAAGACCATTGATAAACGAAAGGAGAGTTTTTTCCGCTCCGTCATCATCACAGTCAAATAAAAGCCAAAAATGATTTGGATATCTGCTTACACGTCGCTCTATACTCGCAGGACTTGCAGCCTCCTCTGAAGAAAAGCATTTTTTCTCAATCTCGATGATTTTCTGCACATCATCAGGCTGCGCAAAACGAATTTTTATCATAGAATCTTCCTCTTACTCATACCATTCATTGTAAATTGTAATCGATAATAAATAAGCATAGCCACTGTCGTAAAAATCCATACTATCGGATATGCAAGCGCAACCACCAAAAAGTTCCGGGTCAGACGAGTGCTTATGAATAAGAATGCCTGACGCAAAAGTACAAATCCCGAAAACGTTATCACCGTAGGCACAAAGGAATCCCCAAGTCCACGCAAAATCTGAGAAAAAAGCATACATAATGCGCACAAAACATAAAATGGAGCCGTACAGCGTATAAAACGAGAACTGTAACGCAGGGATTCTGCATCATCGACAAAAAAGGCGCTCAACTCCTTAGAAAACACGAACAGAAACGCCGAAATAAGCGCTACCAACAGCAGCATTACGCCCAAGGAAAGACGGACACCGCTTTGTATGCGCTTCCATTGGTTTGCCCCGAAATTCTGGCTGACAAACGTAGTCGTTGCAAATGAAATGCTCATCATCGGCATTATGACAAGCTGATCAAAGCGCGCAAAAACTGCCCAGCCCGCAATGCACGCCGCTCCAAAGGCATTCACATATTTTTGCATGAATGTATTTGAAAACGCCGTGAGAGAGGCTGATATCGCCCCTGGAAGTCCTATTCTGAGCATCTCAAAAAGAAGCGGAAAATCAATGCGCATGTCTCGCAAAGAAACCGTATAAAAATTCCCGGTGCAAAAGAGCGCATAAAAAACAGGAATGATGGAAACCAGCTCGGAAATTACCGTTGCAAACGCCACGCCACGTACACCCCATTTAAAAACAGCGACAAACAAAAAATCAAAGGCAATGTTCACAAGGGAAGAAAATACAAGAAAATAGAGCGGCCTCCTTGAATCGCCCAAAGCCCGTAAAATTCCTGAGCCAATGTTGTACAGAATTAAAAACGAGATACCGCAAAAATAAATCTCAAGATATGATGATGCGGAATCAAAAACATTCTTTGGAAGCTTAATCAGACGGAGCAGTACTGGAGACAGAAGGAGTCCCAAAAGCGTCATAAGAATACAGATAAAAACGGACGAAAACACAGTCGTGTGTATTGCCCTTTTTAAACGCAGCATATCCTTTGCACCAAAGCACTGAGAGATGACAACCTGCATTCCTGTCGCAAATCCATTAAAAAAAACGATGACGGCCAGTATGAGCTGACTTGTGGAACCTATCGCGGCAAGGGCCTCCCACCCTAAAAAATGCCCGACCACAAAGCAGTCCGCCGTATTGTAGAGCTGCTGAAACACATTCCCCAAAAAAAGAGGCACTGCGAATGCGAGAATATGGGAAAGGATTGCCCCTTGTGTCATGTCAGCAACAGTTGAGTTTCTCATATAGAAAACTAAAGGCTCGCGGACAAATCAGATGGCGGAAGGATTCGTCGCAAAAACTGCTTGGTTCTTTCCTGCTTGGGTGAATAAAAAATCTCTCTGGCAGAACCTTCCTCAACAATCACTCCGCCATCCATAAAGACAACCTTGTCTGCAATTTCCTCTGCAAAACTCATTTCGTGCGTTACGACAATCATCGTGTGTCCTTCACGAGCGACATTCTTGATGATTTGGAGCGTTTCTCCTACAAGCTCAGGATCAAGCGCACTGGTAGGCTCATCAAACAAAATCACCTCTGAGTCCAATGCAACGGCACGCGCAATACCCACCCGCTGCTGCTGCCCGCCCGAAAGCTGAGCCGGATAATAATCAGCTTTTTCCAAAAGCCCTACTTTTTTTAGCTCTGTGAGCGCCCGCTCAACCGCCGTTGCCTTTGGAATTTTTCGCGCCGTAACAAGCCCTTCCGTTATATTCTCAAGCGCTGTCTTATTTGCAAAAAGTCCGTAATTCTGAAAGACCATCGCCGTTCTGCGGCGCACATTAAGAATCTCGCTTTTTTTTGCATAATGCAAGTCAACAGTTGTTTTTCCGATTTTCAGAGTTCCAAAATCTGCCTTCTCAAGAAAATTGATTGTCCGCAGCAACGTCGTTTTTCCGCTTCCGCTCGGTGCGATGATGGTCGTGATTTTTCCTCGTTCGAATGAAATGCTAAAATCCTGGTAGAGCGTTTTGCCGCCACGAGAGAGCGTTACATGGTCGATAGAGATGGCTTTCATGACGCGAGTCCTTTTTTGACGAGCAGTTTTGCGAGTGATTCGAGTACAAAACTGAGAATGACGATGGCGAGCGAGTAGGCGTACACGTCGGTCGTTTCCAAGTGTACTTGCGCCGTTTGAAGAAGGCTTCCGAGC